>DASUSA010000301.1:0-3397 GCA_036375335.1 Candidatus Limnocylindria bacterium | reverse complement strand
GGACGGCTGCATCTGGGAGGCCGGATACAAGGACGCCGCGGGCCGCCCGACGGTGAGCCTTGGGCTCAAGGGCATCTGCTACGTCGATCTGAAGGTGCGCGGGACGGCGCAGGACGCGCACTCGCGGTCGGGGGGATCGTCCCGAACGCCGCGTGGCGCCTCACCTGGGCGCTCGCGTCGCTGAAGAACGAACGCGAGGAGATCACGGTCGACGGCCTGATGGACCGCGTCCGCAAGCCGACGGCCGCGGACCTCGCGGTCCTAGAGCGCCTGCCGTTCGACGAGGCCGGGTGGAAGCGGATCCACGGCATCACCGGATTCGTCGGCGGGCAGAGCGGCATCGCGCTCAAGCTGCGCTATTTCCTCGAGCCCACGTGCACGATCTGCGGCCTGAGCTCCGGCTACCAGGGCGAAGGCTCGAAGACCGTGCTGCCCGCCGTCGCGAGCGCGAAGGTCGACTTCCGCCTGGTGCCCGATCTCGAGCCGGGGCTTGTCCGCGAGCTGCTGCGGAAGCACCTGGACGCCCGCGGCTTCACCGATGTCGAGATCACGCCGCATCACGGCGAGCGGCCATCGCGCTGGCCGGCCGATAGCGACGTGGCAAAGGCCGCGGTCGCCGCGAACCGCGCGGCGTACGGCGTCGAGCCCGTCGTGTACCCACTGATGGCCGGATCGGGTCCGATGGCCCAGGTCTGCGACGAGCTCGGCATCCCCGCGGTGGGATTCGGCTCGGGGAACGCCGGATCGGCGAACCACGCGCCGAACGAGAACATCCGGGTCGCGGACTACATCGACCACATCCGCGCCTTCGGACGATTCCTGCACGCGTTCTCCGGCCGCGCGCTGGATTGAATCCGGCCGCGCGCCGCACGCTGCTCCTGGTCCTGGGCTTCCTCGCGTTCGCCGCCGTCTACAACGGCCTGGTCATGAGCCCGGTCCTCGAGCAGATGGCCCGGGAGTTCGGCATCAGCACTGGCACCGCGGGACTCGTCGTCGCGGCATATGGCGCTCCCGGCATTGCCGTCGCGCTGATCGCCGGTCCGTATTCGGACCGGATCGGTCGCAAGCCGTTCCTCGTGGTCGGGCCGCTGATCATGGGCGTCTCGACGATCGCCGCGGCGCTCGCACCCTCGTTCGCGCTCATCGTCGCCGCGCGCATCGCCTCGGGTATCGGGTCGTCCGTGCTGTTCCCGAACATCAACGCGACGGTCGCCGACACCTTCCCGTTCCGAGAACGCGGCCGCGCGATCGGCGCGGTGATCGGCATGAACACGATGGCCAGCGTCGTGGGGGTCCCGATCGCGGGCATCGTCGCCGAGGCGACGAGCTGGCGGGTCTCGGTCGCGATCGTCGGCGTTCTCGCCATCCTCGCGGCAGCCGTCCTCTTCGTGCGCATGCCGAATTCGCAGGGCACGAATCGCGAATCGAAGGTCCGCGCGCTCTACGCGCTCATCCTGGGCGACCGCTCGGCCGTCGCGGCGATCGGGTCGAGCTTCCTCGGCGCGCTGTTTTGGTTCACCTGGGCGACCTATCTCGTCGTCTATTTCCAGCAGACCTTCGCCTTGAGCGAAGGGCTCGCGTCCACGGTCGCCCTCACGCAAGGACTCGGTGTCCTCATCGGTAGCCAGATCGGCGGCCGGCTGGGGGACCGGATCGGCCATAGCCGGATCGTTGCGGGCAGCGTGCTGCTCTCGGGCTTCCTGCTCTTCGTGCAGACGAACGTCGGTCTGCCGTTGGCCGCGACCGCGGCGCTGAACCTCGTGCTGTCCACGGTCATCGGTGCGCGCTTCGCGACGAACCAGGCGCTCATGAGCGAGCAGGTCCCCGAAGCGCGGGGCACGATGCTCGCGCTCTCGGCATCCGTCGCCGGGCTCGCGATCGTCGTCGGTGCGACCGTCGGCGGGCTCATCGTCGACGGCGCGGGATTCTGGCTCCTCGGGGCGTTCTGCTTCGCGTGCGCCGGGCTGTCGGCGCTGGTCGTTGTCCTCTTCGTGCGCGAAGAGCCGTTCGATCTGGAGGTCCAGGCCCTCCGCTAGCCCTGCGCCCATTCTTGGTTACGAGACCGTTACCGAGACGTCACGGAGGTGACCCGTCACGGCCCGGTTTGGGCACGCCACCTGCCCCCTCCTTACTCGCTTAACCGAAAGGAGCTGGCCAATGGCAACGCAGGGGAAGAAGCCTGGTGGCGGGATGACCGTTGCCGAAGCCGGCCGTATGGGCGGCAAGCTCGTCAGCGAAAAGTACGGCTCGGAGTTCTACAAGGGCATCGGCAAGAAGGGCGGCTCGAGCACCGCCGAGCGCTACGGCCCGGAGTTCTTCGGGAAGATCGGCCGCAAGGGCGGCCAGGCCGTCAGCGAGAAGTACGGTGCCGGCCACTTCGAGCGCATTGGTCGGCGCGGCGGCCAGAAGGTCGCATCGCTGGTCGAGCGCGCGAAGACCCTCGAGGGCCAGGACGAGCAGGGCAAGCCTGCGCCCGAGGTCCGGGCCGAGGAGACCATCGGAGCCTGATACTCATGGCGTGACCGAGCAGGTACGAATTGGGACGCGGGTCGTGAAAGCGGCCCGCGTTCTGCCGTCCGGCGCGGGAACGCCGCTCGTCCCGCCGCTCGTCCAGAGCGTCGCCTTCGACTACGGCTCGATGGATGAGCAGGATGCGATCTTCGCGAACGAGAAGCCCGGTTGGGTCTACGGCCGGTACGGCACGCCCACGACCGCGGCGCTCGAAGGTGCGCTCGCCGAGCTCGACGAGGTCGAGGACGCGGTCTGCTTCGTCTCGGGGATGGCGGCGATTGCCACGCTTTTCGGCGTCACCATCGCCGCGGGCGGCCGCATCGTCGCGCAAGAGGACACCTATGGCGCGACGCGGGCGATGCTCGAGCGGTTCGTCGTCGAGCGGGACGCCAGCGTCGCGTTCGTCGATCCGACCGATCTCCCCGAGGTCGAGCGCGCGCTCGCGACGCCGACCGCGCTCCTGTACGTCGAAGCGATCAGCAATCCGGTCTTGCGGGTGACCGATGTGGCGGCGCTCGCCGAACGCGCGCACGCCGCTGGCGCGCAGCTCTGCGTCGACGCGACGTTCGCGACCCCGGTCCTTTACCGGCCGGCCGGACTCGGCGCGGACCTCGTGCTGCACTCACTGACCAAGTACATCAACGGGCACGGCGACGTGATGGGCGGCAGCGTCGGCGGCCCGAGGGTCGACGTCGGGAAGCTGCGCGAGCGGGTGATGAGCGACGGCGCATACCTCCCGCCGCACGAGGCCTGGCTCGCGATTCGGGGAATGCGCACGCTCGAGCTGCGAGTGAGCCGCCAGTGCGCCGGCGCGCTCGCGCTCGCGACACATCTCGCCGGACACCCGAAGGTCGCGCGGGTGTTCTATCCGGGCTTGCCGTCGCAT
>DASUSA010000300.1:0-9731 GCA_036375335.1 Candidatus Limnocylindria bacterium | reverse complement strand
CGCGAGATCTGGAAGCGTGAGCCGCCGGCCGGTCTGCAGCACGAGTTCTTCAACATCGGCGGAAAGAAGATGTCGACGTCGAAGGGGATCGGAGCGCCGGCGGTCGAGCTCGTTGACCTCTACCCCGGCGAGATCGTGCGGTTCCTGCTCCTGCGAACGCATCCGAAGCGTGCGGTGGAGTTCGATCCGGCGGGGAACACGCTCCCGCGCCTCTACGACGAGTACGACCGTTGTGCGGACGCCTACCTCGAGGATCCCCGGAGCGATTTCGGCAAGAGCTGGAAGCTGTCGCAGCTGACCGAGGAGGCGAGGCCGATCGTCTTCCGCGTTCGCTTCGGTACGGTGGCCGACTGGCTCCAGATCCCGAGCATCGAGCCGCACGCCGAGGCCGCGAAGCGCAAGAAGGCGCCGCTGACGTCGGGTGAGACGACCGACCTCGACCGGCGCGTCGCACTCGCGAAAGTCTGGCTCGAGCGGTGGGCGCCCGAGGAGGCGCGATTCGCGGTCGCGCCCGCGCTGCCGCCGGCGACGGCGATGCTGACCGATCCGCAGCGCGACTTCCTCACCCGCGCCACTGCTGAGATCGGTCGGGTGACCGATCCCGAGGCGATGCAGGAGCGGCTGTACGAGATCGCGAAGGAGGTCGGGCTCACCACGCCCGAGGGCAAAGTCAGCAAGGCCGCGTTCGAGGCGCTCTATTACTCGTTCATCGGCAAGCAGAACGGTCCGCGCGCGGCGTGGCTCCTGATCACGCTCGACCCCGCGTTCGTGAAACAGCGGATGACCGAGGCTGCGCGCGCAAAATGAACGGAAAGCTCGCCGTCGCGATCATCTGGCACATGCATCAGCCGTACTACAAGCATCCCCAGACGAGCGAGTTCGTGCTCCCCTGGGTCCGCCTCCACGCGTCGAAGGACTACCTGCACATGGCCCGGCTGCTCAACGAGTTCCCCAAGGTGAAGGTGAACTTCACGATGGTCCCGTCGCTGCGTGACCAGCTCGAGGACTACGCGCGCGGCGCCGACGACGAGGACACCCGGGTCACGATGCGCACCGTCGAGGGCACCCTCACCTCGGAGGAGCGCGACCACATGCTCGCGCGGTTCTTCTCCATCCATCACGGCAACGTCATCGCGCTGCATGACGAGTATCGCCGGTTGTTGCAGCTCGCCCTCGCGGCGCGCGGCCGGCCGGAGCTCCTGTCGGACGACTATTTCGTGGACCTGGCGCTCTGGTTCAACCTCGCCTGGATCGACCCGGACGACATCGCCGGCGACGAACGGCTCCGCGACCTTCGGGACCGGGCGCGGCGGTTCACCCGTGAGGACGTGCACTACGTCATCGGGCGCCAGCGGTTCATGGCCTCAGGGGCGCCGCACCTGTACCGCAGCCTCGAGCGTGACGGCCGGATCGAGATCCTCACGGTGCCGTACTACCACCCGATCCTCCCGCTCATCATCGACAACGCGTCGGCGCGGCGGAGCGACCCGCACGGGCTGCTGCCGGACCCGCCGTTCGCGTACCCGGACGACGCGCTCTATCAGCTCGAGGAGGCCGTCGTCTCGCACGTGCGCGGATTCGGCGTGAAGCCGCGCGGTGTGTGGCCGTCGGAAGGCGCGATCTCGCCCGAGGCGGCCGACGCGATCAAGAAGGCGAGGATCGACTGGTTCGCCTCGGACGAGGGCGTGCTCGGGCGCTCGGCGAACATCACCTTCGAGCGTGACGACATCGGCGCACTGGTCCATCCCGAGCAGCTGTACCAGCCGTTCCGTCTCGCGAACGGCGTCACGGCGCTGTTCCGCGATCGCGAGATCTCGGACCGGATCGGGTTCGCGTACGGATCGATGAGCCCGCACGACGCGGTCGGCGATCTCATCTGGAAGCTCGAGGCGGCCCGCGACCGGCTCCCCGACGACGGCGGGCCGTACATCGCCTCGATCATCCTGGACGGCGAGAACGCCTGGGAGGCGTACCCGAACAACGGCAACGATTTCCTGCGGACCCTCTACGGCACGCTTGAAGCCGACGAGCGCTTCGAGACCGTGCGCGTGTCCGACTTCCTGGACGCGCATCCGGCCAAGGTCAAGCTGCCGGCGCTGCACACCGGGTCGTGGATCGATGGCGATCTCCGGGTCTGGTCGGGCGAGCCGGCGCATCAGCGGGCCTGGCACATGCTCGAGCGCACCCGCCGCTTCGCGCAGGAGCAGTGGGGCTCGCTGCGCGAGATGCCTCCGAGCGTCCGTCAGCCGCTCATGGTCGCGGAGGGCAGCGACTGGTTCTGGTGGTACTCGAGCCGCAACTCCAGTCCCGAGGATCGCGTGTTCGACGAGCTGTTCCGCGCGAACTGCGAGGTGATTTGGTGGTACGCCGGTGCGGAGCCCCCGGACGAGCTCAAGCAGCCACTCCTTGATCCGTCGCGGCTCGACGGCACCGTCCGGGACGGCGGCGCCATGCTTCCCGGCAAGCGGGAGGGGTATGGATAAGCGGGAGGGCGATGTCGGCCGCGTCGGCTGCCCCAGCGCGGTGCGCCCTGCCGACGACGTCGAGCTGCGTGGGCTGCGTGCCGAGCGCTACTTCCGCGGCCAGGACGTGCTCGACATCGGGACCGGCGACGGCCGGCTCGTCTGGCTCATCGCGCCGAGGGCACGAACGGTGGTCGGTCTCGATCCCGATCCGGAAGGGATCCGCGAGGCCGCGCGAGATGCGAAGCGGCGGGGAGTGCGCAACGCGCACTTCAAGGTGTCGACCGCCCAGGACCTCGGAGTGGGCGACGAACGGTTCGACACCGCGGTGTTCTCGTGGTCGCTCTGATGCATCAGCCGACAGGGCATGGTCGATGCCCTCCACGAAGCTCATCGAGCCGTCCGGCGCGGCGGCACGATCATCGATCTGCGGCCTGACTCGGACCATCAGCCGCGCGTCCTCCGCGGCCGCCGGGCCGTCGGCGGACTCTACGAACAGCCGCGCGCCGTTGCGGACAACCACTTCAGCGACCGTGCCGTGGCTCGCGTGGTCCGCGAGGGGCTGCTGAAGCGGATCCGGTCAGGCCACTTCTGGTATTCGCTGCCGCCGATGGACCTGCCGACGCTCGATGACTGGCTGGCGGAGTCCCGGCGCCTCGGGGGCTACACCCGCGGCACGCACGCGCTGCTCGCTCGTGATCCGGCTCGCCCGATCGTCGTTCGACGCGCGCTCGGGTACGGGATCTACCAGCGGCTCTAGGCCAACGTTGCCGCGGCCTCCCATGACGCTTCCATCGCATCAAGCATCCGCGGCCAGACGTAGCGCTTCGCGGTCGCCCGGCCATCGGCACGGATCCGCGTCCCGAGCTCCGGCCGCGACCCGAGCGCGGCCAGATGGGTCATGAGCTCGCGGGGATCGTCCGTCTGCACGACCACCGAGTTGCCGTAGGGGACCGCATAGTCCTCGCCGGTGCGGCCGACGAACGCGACGCCGCCAGCGCCCATCACCTCGAGGCCGACCAGCCCGAACGGCTCCTTCTCGGAGTTCGCGAGCACGCCGTCGGCGGCGGCGTACAGCGCGCGGAGGGCCGGCTCGCTCACGAAGAAGTCGAGGAACGCGATGTCGGCCTGGACATCCCGCAGCGTGGCGGCGAGCTCCTTCGGTGTCGCGTTGGCCCCGAGCGCCACGCGCTGCACGCTGAGGCCGCGCTCGCGGATCCGGGCCCCGACGACGTCGCCGTAGTCGCTGCGGCTGCCGCGCATCATGAACCGCGGGCGCGTGCCGAGATCGCGCAGATGCGCGACCGCGTCGATCGCCCAAAGCCACCGCTTGTCGGCGTCGAACCGCGCGACCTTCACCAGGCTCGGCCTGCCGGCGAGGCCCGCGCGCATCGCGCGGACATGCGCGGGCGGCACCGGCTCGGCGAAGCGCTCGGCGATCCCGTTCGGCAGAATCTCGGGCTCGACCCCGGACTTGACCAGCTCGGCGCGCATGAACCGCGAGATCGTCGTGATGTTTGCAGCGCGTGCGAGCAGCGGGAAGGTGATCGATCCGAAGCCGTACGTGTTGTTCGCGTTCCAGAACGGCGTCAGCGCCCGACGCAGACCAGCGCGCTGCGCGAGCACCGAGGTGTTGATCGCGGCGTTCGCAGTCTGCCAGTCTTCGAACAGAAGCACCGCGCGCTTTCCCTCTCGCGCGGCGGGAACGATGACCTCCTCGAGCAGGTGCGGCGGCACCGTGCGGCCGAAGTCGCGCCACTTGCCGTCCTCGCCGTCGTACACGTCCTTCGGGTGGTAGCGCGAGATCCACTGCCCCCACCGCTCGAGCGTCAGCCTGCCGTCGGACCGCGCCTCGACTGCCGGGAGGGCCGGGTCGCCGACGAAGAGATGGCGGACGCGGTAGCCCCGCGTGATCAGGGCCTCGGCGAGGTCGTTCATCCGTGTCGCGAGTCCGCCGACGAACGAGTAGCGGTCCGGCCCCTCGAAGGAAACGAGCACGACCTCGCTGATCTGCGCGACCTGGGCTGCCACGCGGGCATCGTAGAAGGCCGCGATACTTGGTCGGCCGTGCGGCCACTCGATCTCATCCGCGAGGATCCGGAGCGCGTTCGCGCGACGCTGACCGCGCGCGGCTTCGACGCGCCCCTGGACCGGATCATCGAGCTCGACACCACCGCGCGGAAGCTCCGGGCCGAGGTCGAGGCGCTCCGGGCGGAGCGCAATAAGGCGAGCAAGGGCGGGCCGCCGACCGACGAGGTGAAGGCCCGAATGCGCGAGGTCGGCGAGCGGATCGCGGCGATCGAGAAGGGCCTCGCGGCCGCGGAGATTCAGCTCGGCGCGGACGTCCTGTGGATCCCCAATGTCCTCGACTCGGATGTGCCGATCGGCAAGGGCGAGGCGGACAACCCGGTGATCCGCGAGGACGCCCCCAGGCCGCTCCCGTTCCCCGGCCTGCCGCACTGGGAGATCGGCGAACGCCTCGGCATCCTCGACATCCCGCGCGGGACGAAGCTCTCGGGGTCGCGGTTCTATCTGTTCCGCGGCGCGGGGGCGGCGCTGCAGCGCGCGCTCATCACCTGGATGCTCGACGTGCACACCAAGGACGGCTTCACCGAGATCTACCCGCCGCCGGTCACGCGGCGTGAGACGCTCGTCGCGAGCGCGCATCTGCCGCACTTCGACGAGAACCTGTACCGCGACGAGGACGACGACATCTGGATGATCCCGACCGCGGAGCCGCAGCTCGTGTCCCTGCACCGGGACGAGACGGTCCCGTTCGAGAAGCTGCCGCTCCGCTACGTCGCGTACACCCCGTGCTTTCGCCGCGAGCACATGAGCGCCGGCCGCGATGTCCGCGGGATCAAACGCGTCCACTGGTTCGACAAGGTCGAGATGGTCGTGTTCACGGCGCCGGAGGCGTCGCGGCAGATGCTCGACGAGCTCACCGCCCGCGCGGCGATGATCCTCGAACGCCTGGAGCTACCGGTGCAGGTGACCGAACGCTGCACCGGCGATCTCGGCTTCGTGGCGAAGAAGGGCTACGACGTGCAGACCTGGGGCCCGGTGATGGGGGAGTGGCTCGAGGTGTCGTCGTGCAGCGACGGCGGATCACTCCAGGCCGAGCGCGCGAACATCCGTTTCAAGCGCGACGCGAAGGGCGTTGTCGAGCGACCGCACATCCTGAACGCGTCCGGCGTGGCGCTCCCGCGACTGATGATCGCGATCATGGAGAACTACCAGCAGGCCGACGGATCGCTCGCGATCCCGACGGTGCTTCGCCCGTACCTTCACGGCCGCGATCGCATCGCGCCGGGGGAGTTCTCGAGCTAGAAGCTAGGCCGACTCGGGGCGGGCCTGATCGGCGCCGACCATCGCGGCGCGCGTTTCAGCGACCAGGTACCGCGGCCCGAGCCGCTCGAACGTCTCGAGCGCCGCGGCGAGCTCGACCGCCGCGCCCGCCATGTCGCCGCGCGCGAGCAGCAGGCGTCCGCCCGCGAGCCGCATCGTCGCGATCGCGATCGGGAGGTTCAGGCGGTACGCCGCCTCGAGCGATGCGGCCCGCGCCGCATCCGCGGCAATGAGGTCGTCGGCCGCGAGCGCGGCCTCGACCAGGGCCGGACCGATCTCGGCCGAGCACCGCCGGCACCGGTGGGCGCGCTGGGCCGCGGTCGCGGCGCTCGCATGCAGTCGGGCTTCCTCGATTGCGCCACGGGCCACTGCTACGTGCGCGAGCTCGGCGGAGATGAGCGCCGCGAGGTGGATCTCGTCGCCCGACCGGGGCGCGACGGCGCGCGCCTCTTCGAGGGTCGTCGCGGCAAGCGACAGGTCCGGCTGCCGCAGCGCCAGGCGCCCGAGCGCGAGGAGCGTCCGGGCCGCGTCGGCCTCCGCCGGAGCATCGGGCACGTTCGGGTCGGCGAGCGCGAGCGCGCGCTGCAGCGCGCGATGCGCTTCGTCCTCGCGCCCCATGAGCTCCTGGGCCTTCGCGAGCGCGCGCAGTGCGCGGGCCTGGCCACCGATGTCGCCGACCCGCGCGGACGTCGCCAACAGCTCGAGCGCGAGCGGCTCGGCCTCGTGGGCCTCGCCTCGATCGAGCGCGGCGACGGCCTGCGCCGCAAGGGTCCGCGATAGCGCTGAGAGATCACCGAGTCTCGTCGCGAGCTCGGAGCACCTCACCAGCGAGCGCCGGGCCTCCTCGGGGAGGCCGCAATCGGTCGCGCACGCGACGACCGCGGCTTCGGCCTCGAGCTCTCGCACGCCGTCGCCGGCGCCCTGGGCTTCGCGAACGGCGATGCGCGCGATGGTGAGGGCCTCCGATGGACGGTCGTCCGCACGCGCGAGGGCGGCCTTCGCGAGCGTCAGCTCCGCGCGCTCGCTGCCGAACGATGGCGTGAGCCGCTCGGCGTCGGCGAGATGCTCCGCCGCGCGCTCGATCATCCCCGCGCGAGCCGCGATCCGGCCGGCCCGCCGGCGCAACGCGGCCCGCAGATCGCTCTCCGGCAGGCCGGTCGCAAGGGCCTCCTCGGCGGCGAGGAGCGCGTCCTCGCGAGCGCCCAGGCCGGCCGCCGCGTCCGAGGCGGCGAGCAGCGCGCGCGCTCGTTCCATCATCCCGTCGGGAAGCCGGAGCGCGAGCGATGCCGCGAGCCGGAAGTGATGGAGCGCGCTGTCGAGGTCGTGCAGCCCAGAGCCACGTTCGGCGGCCCGGAACGCGTAGTCGATCGCCCGCATCGTGTGGGTCGACGCGGCGAAGTGCATCGCGAGGAGCGCCGGCTGCTGCACCGCGACCTCGGGCCGCCCGGATTCGATCGCGAGGCCGACGCGCCCGTGGAGTTCCTCGCGGTGCCGCGCAAGCATCGCGCCGTACGCGACCTCGCGCAGGCCGGTCTGGGTGAATCGGTGGAGGTTGCCCTCGGGCTCGACGATGGCCATCGCGATCAGCTCGTCGAGCGCGCCGTCGACGTCGACCTCCGCGCCGTAGATAGACCGGATGATCGCGGCGTCGAACGTGCGGCCCGCGACCGATGCGGCGTGGAGTACGCGCCTGGCCGGCGCCGCGATGCCGTCCACCCGGCGCAGCAGGAGCTGCGGCAGCGAGTCCAGGAGCGCCGGCCGGTCGCTGACGTCGACGAGGGGCCGCATGCCGTCGCGTGCGACGATGACGCCGGTGGTCGTGAGCAGGCGGACCGCCTCCTCCGCGTAGGCCGGATTCCCCTCCGCACGCTCCGCGATCTCGCGGTCGACGCCGCCGGTCGGCACCAGCGTGCGCACGAGCGCTTCAGTCGCGGCCGCATCGAGCGGTCGCAGGCGCAGGTGCAGGTGATCGCGGGTCGTCACCCACGGTGCGGTGAAATCCGGTCGGTATGCGACGACGACGAGCGCGCGCGACGACGCGAGCCCCGACGCGAACTGAACGAGGGTCACAAGGGACGGTGGGTCGATCCACTGGAGGTCGTCGATCGCGACGATGAGCCCCTGCGACGCGGCGACGCGGGCGAAGAGGGCGGCGAATCCGCGGCCGAGGATCCGGCGCTTCGTCTCGCCGGCCATCGCCGGCATCTCCACACCGAAGCCGAGCGCGGCAAGGATCAGGGCCCGCGTGTCGGGCTCGATGTCGGGCTGCGTCTCGGTGATCAGGTGCAGGGCGTGGTCGGCCGATGCCGTGCGGCTGATGCCGATCACCCGCCGGAGGAGATCGCCGACCGCGGCGTACGAGCGGTGCTGGTCGTATGGCGTGCAGCGGACTCGCCCGACTCGAGAGCCGCGCACGCGCGGATCGGCCAGCAGTTCGTCGATCAGCCGCGACTTCCCTAGGCCGGACTCGCCGACGATCGAGACAAGCCGTCCGCGGCCGGCGAGCGTGTCATCGAGCGCGCCCAGCAGCGCGGCCATCTCGTCCGCGCGGCCGACCAGGGCGGTGCGCGGCTGGAGCACAGTCTCCTCGGTCGCCGCGCCGACCAGCCGCCACGCGACCACCGGCGCGGTCTTCCCGCGCGCGACGATCGGCGGATGCGGCTCGTAGCTGAACAGGCCGGGGGTCCGGCGATAGGTCGCGTCGCCGACGAGCACCTCGCCCGGCTCCGCAGCCTGCTCGAGCCGTGCGGCGACATTGACCGCGTCTCCGAGCACGCCGAACTCGCTCTCCCGGTCGCCCACGGTGCCAGTGACCGCGATGCCGGTGTTGACGCCGATCCGAAGTGCGAGCCGTCGCTCGCTGCGCTCGACGATGCGCTCGTTCGCGCGCTCGAGGGCCGCGAGGATCGCGAGCGCGGCGCGCTGAGCCTGCTCCGGGTGATCGATGTTGTCGTCGCCGACCGCGCCGAACGCCGCGACGACCGCATCGCCGATGTACTTCTCGATCAGTCCGTTGTTCGCCCGGATGTCCGCGGCGATGAGATCCCACACCGTGCGCATGTTCTCGTGGAGCTCCTCGGGCCCGAGTCGCTCGGCGAGCGCGGTGAAGCCGGAGATATCGGCGAACAGGACGGTGATCTGACGGGTCTGACCCTGACGCTCATCCGAGTCCGCGGACAGGCGCGCGCCGCACTGGCCGCAGAACGTGAAGTTGGCCGGCATCTCGGCGCCACAGCGGGGGCAGCCCGAGGCGAGCTCGATGCCGCATTGGCCGCAGAAGCGCATGCCGGCCGGATTGCCATAGCCGCAGGAAGCGCACAGCACTGGCCCGGGAGAGGGTAGTACCGCCGACCAGGCGCGCGGGTGTCGCGGCGGGCGCAGGTCAGGCGCGCAGCAGGAGCACCCCGGCGATGAGCGACAGGAGTGCCAGGATCCCGAGCCAGAGCGTGAGCCCGTAGGCGAGCACGCTGAGCTCCGGCCCGATCCGCCGGCCGTCGGGCGACGCGGCCGCGTCGGTCGCGAGCTGCTGGACGCGATCGCGGAGGACGCGCACCGAATCGCGGACTGCGACGACGTCGGTGGCGTTGTGGCCGATGGCCGCGCTCAGCGTCGAGACGTCGGCCGACACCCCGCGAAGCTCGTCGGTGTTGCGTTGGAAGCTCTGCGACAGCGCGAGGAATGGCTGGGCGCCGAAGACACTGATGGCCATGCCGTCCGCCAGCTGCGAGCTCGTCGTGGCCGCGTCATTCAGTAGCTGCGAGGCGTGGGCGGACGATGTCCTTGCGTCATCGAGGCTCTTGCTGAACCCGTCGAACGACGTGGCGGTCTGATCGAGGGCCTGCGCGGCGGCCGCGAGCGAATCGCCGGCCGAATCGGCGGCGACCGACGCCCGGGCCAGGAGCGGTCCGAGCGCGCCCAGTG
>DASUSA010000299.1:0-3318 GCA_036375335.1 Candidatus Limnocylindria bacterium | reverse complement strand
TCGCGTTCGTGCGCGGTGCCGCGGACGTGTCGGGTGCCGCCGAGGCGGACTGGGCTCGGGCTCAGTTCCTGGCTGCCCGAGGAGACGACGATGCCGCGGACGCCGCGTTCCGGGCGGCCATCGCCGCGGTGGACCCGCTTGAGTTCGTTTCGCTCAAGGCGTTCTTCCGTCTCGAGCGGGCCGAATTCCTCCTGACCCGCAAACGGATCGCCGAAGCAGCGGCGCTTCTTGCCGAGGTCGAGCGCGGTGCGCCGCCTCCGCCGTGGAACTACCTGCCGGATCGCCGTCGTGCTCTCGCCGCCGCGACGGCGGCGGAACAGGTCTGATCGTCCACTAGCTGTCCAGATGGAGCTGATCGGCGCCATCCTTCACGCGCTTTCGATCTCCTTCGCGATGACGTGGGAGATCCTCTGGGCACTCATCCTCGGGTTCACGCTCTCGGCCGCGGTCGAGGCCGTCGTCTCGAAGGACCAGATGAGCCGCCTGCTGCCGGATGATTCGCCGCGCACCCTCACGCTCGCCGCGGTACTCGGCGCCGCGAGCTCGTCGTGCTCGTACGCGGCGGTCGCACTCGCCCGGTCGCTCTTCACCAAGGGCGCGAACTTCACGGCCGCGATGACCTTCGAGATCGCCTCGACCAACCTCGTGATCGAGCTCGGGATCATCCTCGTCATCCTGATGGGCTGGCAGTTCGCCGCTGCCGAGTTCGTCGGCGGGCCGATCATGATCGTGATCCTCGCGCTGCTGTTCCGCGTGTTCCTCACCCGGCAGCGCGCCGCCCTGGCCCGCCGGCAGGCCGAGAAAGGGCTCGCCGGATCGATGGAGGGCCACGCCGCGATGGACATGTCCGTGCACGAGGGCACGCTGCTGCAGAAGCTCGTCTCCCTCCAGGGGTTCACCGCGATCAGCCACTTGTTCGTCATGAACTGGGCCGCGGTGCTCCGCGACGTCGTGCTCGGGCTGCTGATCGCCGGGGCGCTCGCGGCCTGGGTCCCGGAGTCGTTCTGGAAGGTGTTCTTCCTCACCGATCAGCCGCAGCTCGCGGTGCTCTGGGGGCCGCTGGTCGGGCCGATCGTGTCAGTGGTGAGCTTTGTGTGCTCGATCGGGAACGTCCCGCTCGCCGCGGTGCTCTGGAACAGCGGGATCAGCTTCGGCGGCGTGATCAGCTTCATCTTCGCCGACTTGCTCATCCTGCCGATCCTCTCGATCAAGCGCCGGTACTACGGCTCCTGGATGACCGGGTTCCTGTTTGTGACCTTCTACGCGGCGATGGCCCTCGCGGGTCTCGTCGTCGAGCTGCTGTTCGGTGCGTTCGGGCTGATCCCGAGCGAGCGGAACGCGCTCGTCGCCGAGCCGTCGCTCTCGCTCAACTACACGACGATCCTCGACGTGCTCTTCCTTGCGCTCGCGGGCGTGCTGCTCGTGCGCGCGTGGCGGACGGGCGGCTTCGCGATGGTCGCGATGATGAACGGGAGGCCCACCCCGGCAGTGCCCGCCCGTGCGACCCACCACCACTAGCGCGAGGCGCGCTCCCGGCAGACCCTCGGTTAGCTCCGGGCGATCGCCCGGAATCGGCGCGGCGTGACCCCGAACGCGGCGCGGAACAGTCGCGACAGATGCGCCTGATCCGCGAAGCCGGCCTCCTGCGCGAGCGTGGCGATCGGATCAACTGACGTGGCCAACCGGTGCGCGACCCACTCGAGGCGCAGGCGCCGCACGTATGTGGCGACGGAGCACCCCTCGGTCGCCCGGAACGCGCGTGCCAGTCGATCAGGCTCGACGCCGAGCTGGGTGGCCAGCGCGTGGAGCCGGACGGGGGCGCGGAACGACTCGTGAAGGAGTTCGACGGCCTGTCCAACGATCGGCGGGCCGACGTCCGCGCTCCGGCGGGCCATCCGAGCGGCGGCGGCCAGGATGTCCAAGGCGAGTCCGTCAAGCGCGATCGCCGACACCGTGTCCGGATACCGCAGCTCCCGGGCAACGGCGGTGCCCAAGCTCGCGATCTGTGGATCGCGGAAGTGGGCGATGTCGGTCAGCCTGCCCGTGGCGGGCGCGAGTGCGACGGCGGTCGGATCCGGCTGGATGATGACCACCCGCGCTCCGGCGGGTCCGAACCGATTCGCGTGTCGAACCCCGGCGGGCTCGCTGCGCAAGGTCCCGACCGGACAGTCGACCCGCGAGCCATCAAGGGTCGCCTCCATGAGCCCGCGGATGACGATCGCGAGCGTCGGCCGATCGTGTTCGTGACCCGGCAGGTTCGAGAGCGGCGCAAACGCCAGCTCACTGACTCGGATCGGCCCGAGCTCGCTCCGGCGGTCTTGGCTGGCGCCCCAGGCCACGTCGACGGCCACGCTCATCCGTAGCCGCGGCGTCCCCGATTCGTTCAAATGCGCCGTTCGTTCAAGCATTCAGCCGTCGTGCGGTGGACCCTCGGCCGAAGGAATCGCGGGAGGATCATTCATGCGCGGTCGGATTTCAGCCATCGCGGTCCGCGTAGCGATCGGTGTGCTCAGCCTCGCCCTCGTCGTGACCGGCGCGCAGCCGAGCGCCGCGGCGGCGATGACCGGCGCGGCGCGCGGGCAGGGCACGTTCCAGTACGCCGGCACGGTGCCGATGGATTTCGTGTTCGAAGCGGTCACCCATGCTGACGGAAGGGCGAGTGGCACCTTCCGGCACACGTTCACGTTCGGCGGGTACAGCTACGACTACCGCGGACGAGTGACCTGCCTGTCCGTCGACACGGTGAATGGACGCGCCTGGATCGGCGGCGTCCTCACCAGCGTGCAGACCGACGATCCGACGTCCACGCAGCGAGCGGGAGACGACGCCTGGTTCCGGGTGCTCGATCAGGGCGGCACTGGGCCGGACCGCTCGACCGCGATGGGGTTCGTCGGCGCGATCCCGAGCTCCGCTGCGTATTGCGCACTCCGACTCTGGCCGGCTGGCGACGCGCGGACGTGGCCGGTCAGCGACGGGAAGATCACGGTTCGTTAGCTGGCGAGGAGCTCCGTCGCGATCCGCACGCGGAGCTCCTCGCGCACCGTTCGGTACACGGCGAGCTGCTGCTCCTCGGTGCCAGTCGCTTTCGATGGGTCGGGGAGCGACCAGTGGATGCGGTGGACCGCGTTCGGGAAGATCGGGCAGCTCTCGTTCGCGTCGTCACAGACGGTGATCACGTAGTCGAACTGCTGGTCGACGTACCGATCCAGGGTCTTCGACCGCTGCTTCGAGATGTCGATGCCGAGCTCAGCCATCGCGCGGATGGCGAGCGGCCGCACCCGCGTCGCCTCGGTCCCGGCGCTGTGCGCCTCGAAGCGA
>DASUSA010000298.1:0-2455 GCA_036375335.1 Candidatus Limnocylindria bacterium | reverse complement strand
AGAGGAACGCGCCGCCGTCCTCGGGGGTGAGCAGATGGAGGGTGCCCCGCATCGCCCAGGTCTTGATGAGGCGACCCTGGCTCAACGCACGGGCGACGTCCCCAGGCTTCGATGTGGTGCACCGCACCCGCACGGCGAGCTCGGCGGTCGAGGCGACCTGCGCCTGCACGCCGCATAGCCGGCGGACGACATCGGGCGCCGTCCCTGTACCGACGGGATCGATGAGCTGCCGTCGCATCCGCCAGGCCAGCGCCTGCTCCCAGCTCACCCGCGCGACCATCGCTCTTCTAGTGCTCCGCGGCCAGCAGCTTGAGATCGCCGGCGAGCGCGTCCGCGGTGATGTCCGAGTGGGTGAGGACACGGGCCTGGCCCTTCTTGTCGAGGAGGTAGATCGCGTCGCTGTGCCCGACCGACGGCGTGCTCGGGTCGGTCTCGATGCGGACCCCGTACGCGGACCAGACGGCCTGCAGCTGCGCGGCGCCCCCGACGAGGAACACGAAGTTCTTGGTTAGGCCGTGAGCGCGGGCGAACGCCTGCACGGCCTCGGGCGTGTCCTGCTGCGGGTCCACCGACACCGCGACGAACACGGTGCCGTCGCGCTCGCTCGGGCTGAGCCTCTGCTGGGCCATGCGGAACCCCTCCGCCGTCAGCGGGCACACGTCGGGGCAGTGGGTGTACAGGAACGAGAGCACGACGACGCTGCCGCGCTGCGCCGAGAGCGTGACCGGCTTCCCGCTGATGCCATCGGTGAGCGTGAAGTCGGGTGCCGCGGTCGGCGTGATCTGCGTGCCAACGAGGGTCGGTGCCGCGCAGCCCGCGAGGAGGAACGCCGCAAGGGCCAGCGCGAAGATCCGCACGGACCGACAATACCGGCGTGAGCGCGCGCGTCGTGGCGGCGTACGTCCTGATGGTCCTGCTCTGGGGATCGACCTGGGCGGCGATCAAGATCGGCGTGGCCGAGGTGCCGCCGTACCTCTTCGCCTTCGAGCGCGCGATCGCCGTCGCGACGATCCTCACGCTTACGGTCCTCGTGCTCCGTCAGTCGTTCCCGAGCACCCGAACGGCCCTCCTGGCGTCGGCCATCTCGGGTCTGTTCAACATCGGGACCTCGTGGGCGCTGATCTTCTGGGCGGAGCAGTTCGTGCCGTCCGGCCTCGTCGCCGTCTTCGGCGCGATGGCGCCGGTGTGGACCGCGATCCTCGCGCACTTCTTCGTGCAGGGCGATCGGCTCTCGCGGCTCAAGGTCGCCGCGCTGGTCCTCGGTCTGGTCGGGACGGCCCTCCTGGTCGGAGCACCGGCGCCGAGCGAAGGGCCGAACGCGCTCCTGGCGACGGCCCTGCTCGCGCTCATGCCGATCAGCTGGGCGGTCGCCGCGATCCTGATCGCGAAGTTCCTGTCGCGCGAGTCGCCGATCGCCGTCGTTGGGATCGGCACCTGGACCGGTGCGGTGTTCCTGTTGCCGTTCGCGCTCACGCAGGTGAACCAGACGCAGCACTGGAACGGGAGCTCGATCCTTGCGTTCGCGTACCTCGTCGTGGGCGGCTCGTGCGTCGGCCTCGTCCTGAACGCGTGGCTCTATCGAAAGCTCCGACCGACCACGGTCACGCTCTCGCAGGTCCTGATCCCCACGCAGGCACTGCTCATCGGCGCGTTCGCGCTGGGCGAGGCGTTCACCGCGCGGATGCTCGCGGGCGCGGCCCTGGTCGTGACCGCGGTGGCGGTGAACGCGCGGGCCGGCTCGAGCGCCCCGGCCGGCGAGGTCGAGCCCGTCGCGACCGCGGCAGAGTGACTGTTACTACAGCGCGGTAGTATTCACAGCGGGGTAGCAGGGCGTGATCGACAGCGATCTCAACCTCTTCCACAGCGACCCGACGCTGCTCGAGCGCTCGGACGACGATGCGTATGAGCGCGCGTCGCGCCTGGTGCGCATCCTCGCCGAGCCCGCCCGGCTCAAGCTCCTCCACGCGCTCTCGGTCGGCGAGGACACCGTGCAGCGCGCGGCCCTCTGGTCCAGCGTCGACCAGCCGTACGCCGAGCGCGAGCTCGCAGCCATGGCCCTGGCCGGACTGGTGGAGCGACGTGACGCGCCGGGCGGTCCGTTCTACGCCCCACGCGATGGCCACCTGGTCGTCGCGCTCCACGTCGCGCTCGCACACGGCCGAGAGCCGCGCGGGGAACGCCACCCGCACCTCCTCAAACGGCGTCGCGATCAGCAGCGGAAGGTGGGATGATCGCGGCCGTGACCGATGATGTGCGCCGGCTGAAACGTGCCCGCCGCGACGGCCCGAACGCGTTCCTCGGGCCGCTCGAGACGGCGGTCATGGACCGGCTCTGGAAACGCCGCCAAGCCACCGTGCGCGACGTGGTGGACGATCTCGCGAAGAGCCGCTCGCTCGCGTACACGACGGTGATGACGATCATGACCCGGCTGCACGCGAAGGGTTTGCTCGTCCGC
>DASUSA010000297.1:0-5520 GCA_036375335.1 Candidatus Limnocylindria bacterium | reverse complement strand
AGGCAGTAGCGGTAGACCGGCTGGCGGTAGCGCTCGTACAGCTCGCCGAACGCGCCGGCGTCGCCGGCCTGGGCGGCCAGAACGAGGGCAGCATCCGCACCTGTCCCGGATCCCACCCCGACTGCCTGAGATGACCCATGTCCATTCACCTTCGTTGGATGTTTCGGGACGCTAACGGCGGGCGCATGCCGCTCACTCACCCACGCGGGGGTGCGGTCCGGTATCGAACCGGCGCTCCCCCGTTCGGGTGTGGGACCAACGCGCCATGAGCGGGCGCCAGGCCCGATGCGTTAGCCGGTCAAATGGGACGGGAGGGCGAATTCGTGAAGAACTGGATCTACGCGGATGACGGTCAGGGTTTGGTCGAGTACGCGCTGATCATCGCGGTGATCGCGATCGCGGTCATCGTGGCGATGGTCTTCCTGCGCGACCAGATCGGAAACATCTTCTCGAACATCGGGAACAACCTCACCTAGCCCGTCAGGGCAGGCGGTTGAACCAGAGAAGCGAGAGCGCGCTGGCGACGATCGAGAAGACCGCGGCGACGAGCGTGAACAGCGCCGTCACCTCGGTCTTCTGGGTGCGCAGGACGAGCTCGGTCGATAGGTTCTCGTAGACCTTCTTGAGGTCCGCGTCGCTCGTCGCCAGGAAGTACTGCGCGTCGGTGTCCTCGGCGATCTGCTTTAGCGTCGTCTCGTCGAGGGCGGTGCGGATCGAGCGGCCCTCGAGGCTGAGCACCGCGCCGGCTGGCGTGCCGACGCCGACGGTGTACACGCGGATCCCGCGCGAGATCGCCTGATCGATGATCGCGAGCGGCGGCGGGAACTGGTTGTTCTGGCCGTCGGTGAGCAGGATGATCGACGCCGACGCCTTCGCCGCGCCGGGCACCGCGGTCTTCGCCGGGGTCTGCGGCGCGTTCGGGTTCTGCGGCTGGGTCAGCACGGCCGACGGCTGGTCGCCTTCGGAGCCTGAGTCCTCCCAGATCGCGTCAAGCGAGGTGAGGATCGCCCGGCCGATCGCCGTCGCCCGTTGCAGCCGCAGCCGGTCGATCGCGGCGAGCACGAGGTCGTGGTCCAGGGTCGGGGCCTGCACGATCGAGGCGTCGCTCGCGAACGACACGACCCCGATCTTCACGCTGTCGCCCTGCTTCTCGACGAACGCCTTCGCGGCTTCCTTCGCGGCGGTGATCCGATCAGGCCTGATGTCCGTGGCTCGCATGCTCATTGACACGTCGATCGCGAGGATGACCGTGCCCTCCTGGCTCGGCACCTTCACGACGGTGATCGGCCGCGCGAGCGCGAAGAGCATGAACGCCACCGACAACAGGTACAGCGCCGGCGGGATGTGGCGGCGGATTCCGGGCCCGCGGCCGAGCGCCTCCTTCACCAGCGACAGGCTCGCGTAGCGGAGCGCGTACTTGCGGCGGCGGCGCTGTGACCAGATGTACAGGCCGAGCAGCACCGGCACCGCGATCAGGAACAACAGGCTCGTTGGCCAGAGGAAGCTCATCGGATCACACCGCCACCGCTGCTCGCAGGCCGCGCCGCTGCTTCCGCAGGGCCGCGAAGCGAAGGACCGCGCCGGCGAGGTCCTCCTCCGTCGACAGGTGGAGCACGTCGACCCCGCACCGGGTGAAGGCGGTGTGCAGCTGCGCCTCGCGCTCGCGCACGACCGCGTCGAAGCGCTTGCGGAACTTCGCGTCGTGCGTGTCGACGTGGACGCTCTCGCCCGTCTCCGCGTCGTTCAGGACGACCATCCCGATGTCCGGAAGCTCGCGCTCGCGGGGGTCCTCGAGCCGCACGGCGATGACCTCGTGCCTGCGGGCGAGCATCCCGAGCGGCCGCTCCCAGCCCGGCGCGGTGAAGAAGTCGGATACGAGGAAGATCACCGATCGCCGCTTGATGGTCCGGAGGGCGTGCTCGATGAGGTCCGCGACCGAGGTGTACGGCGCGCTCTGGAGGCGCGGGAGGCTCATCACGTCGTTGAGCAGCCGGAGCACCTGATTCCGGCCGGTCGCCGCGGGGATGGTCCGCTCGACCTTGCCCGCGTACAGGACCGCCCCGATCTTGTTGCCGTGCCGCGTGAGCAGGCGCGCCAGCAGGGCGACGAAGTCGACGAGCTGATCGCGCTTCAAGGTGTTCACCGTCCCGAAGTCGACCGACGGCGAGAGGTCGAGGAGGAAGTGGGCGGTGACCTCGCGGTCCTCGAGGTACTGGCGGACGTACGGGGTGTCCATGCGCGCGCTCACGTTCCAGTCGATGTAGCGGACGTCGTCACCGGGCTCGTACTCGCGAATGTCGGCGAGGTCGATCCCGTGCCCGCGGAAGAGCGTGCGGTATTCCCCCTGCAGCAGGCCGTCGAGCCGGCGCAGCACGGTCCACTCGACCCGCCTGAGGACGACCTCAGGCTTTGGCTGCGACACGTTCCTGCAGCGCCTGGGTCGGGGCCGGGATCTTCTGGAGCACGCGATCGATGAGCTGCTCGGGAGAGACGCTGTCCGAGAGGGCCTCGTACGACAGCACCAGCCGGTGGCGGAGCACGTCGTGGACGAGGTCGAGGATGTCCTGCGCGAGCACGTAGGTGCGTCCGCGCATGAACGCGAGCGCCCGTCCGGTGAGGATGAGGTTGATCGACGCGCGGGGGCTCGCCCCGTAGGTGATGTACTTCTTGATCTCGGGGAGGCCGTACTCGGCCGGGCGCCGCGTGGCCGTCGAGATGCGCACCACGTACTCCATCAGCACCGGGTCGACGAACACCTTGTCGGTCTCCCGCTGCAGCTGGAGGAGTCGCTCCGTCGTCATGACCGGCGAGACGGTGGCGAGGCCCTGGGCCATCCGCTCGACGACGAGGAACTCGTCCATCTCGTTCGGGTAGCCGACGACCACCTTCATCATGAACCGGTCGACCTGGGCTTCCGGGAGCGCATAGGTCCCCTCGGTCTCGATCGGGTTCTGCGTCGCCATCACGAGGAACGGATCGGGGAGCTTGTGGCTCTCGCGGCCGATGGTCACCTGCCGCTCCTGCATCGCCTCGAGCAGCGCGCTCTGCACCTTGGCCGGCGCGCGATTGATCTCATCGGCGAGGAGCAGGTTCGCAAAGACCGGGCCGAGCGAGGTCTGGAAGTCGCCGTTCTTCTGGTTGTAGATCCGCGTGCCGACCAGGTCGGCGGGCACGAGATCGGGGGTGAACTGGATCCGTTTGAAATCGCCGGCGATCGCCCCCGCGACGGTCTTGATCGCGAGCGTCTTCGCGAGCCCCGGGACGCCCTCGACCAGGAGGTGCCCCCGCGCCAGGAGGCCGACGATGATCCGCTCGAGCATGTGATCCTGCCCGACGATGACCCGCTTCACCTCATAGAGGAGGCGGCCCACCTCGCTCTGCCGCTCGGTGCTCAGGCTCTGGTCCATCAGTCCCTCCTCTGGTTCCCGCTAGTCCGGTGGAACGCCGACCGCGCCGCCGGCGGCCTGGATGGTGACGGCGAAGCCGATGCCGGCGAACGACGCCTGGCCGTTCGGATTCGCCAGGCCACTCACGATCCCGACCACGTCACCGTTGCGGTTGAACAGCGGTCCGCCCGAGTTGCCCGGGTTCACCGACGCGTCGAACTGGATGAGCTCGGTCATCGGCTTGTCCGCGCCCGGGGGCTGCACGCTCCGATGCAGTCCGGAGATCACGCCGGTCGAGAGGCTGCGCGAGAGGCCGAACGGGTTGCCGATGACGATCGCGTCGTCGCCCACGTTCAGCGCGTTCGCGTTGCCCATGGTCGCCACGGCCATCTGGTCCGGGTGGCCGAGGGCCCGGATCGCGGCGATGTCGTTGTCCTGCTGCCGCGCGAAGATCTTCGCCTCGTACGTCGAACCGTCGGCGAAGGTCACGCTGATCTTCGTCGCATCGGTGACCACATGCAGCGCGGTCAGGATGTCGGCGTCCGCGTCGATGATCACCCCGCTGCCGAGGCTCGTCTTGCCGTCGGGTAGCTCGGCGATGACCGTGACGACGGTCTGCGCGAGCGCCGCGTACAGCTCAGGCATCGTCGGGGTCGGCGTCGGCGGCGTCGTGTCCACGACCCCGAGCTCGTAGCCCTTCGGGAGCGCCGAGACGGATAGGACGATCGCGGCGGCGACGAGCACGGTCGTGATCGCGAGCTCGATCCGCTCGCGCCGTGATCGCGCGCGCAGCCAGCCCACGACGCGCTGGCGGCGGGTGAGCCGGACGGGCTCGGCAGGCGGCAGCGGCGGCGGCACGACGCCGTAGCGGGGGAAATTGCCATAGGGGCGATCGGCGTGTGAGCCTGTCATCCGAGGAAGTCGAGTCTAGGCCTGACGCTCTAAGGATTGGGTAAGAATCACCGCATGCCAGTGACCGCGATGTCCCGGATCCGACCGCTGCACACCGGTCACTACACGATGCCGGCGTCCGATACGCGTTACCCCAACGATCGGATCATCGTGCGCGCGTTCCTCATCGAGCACCCGCAGGGCCTCTTCCTGATGGATACCGGGTTCTCGCCCGACGACCGTGCCGCGCTCGAGACGTTCGCTCCCGTGCACATCCGGCCGATCCGTTCGGTCCTCGCGGAGGCCGGGGTCAGATCAGAGGACGTGCGACAGATCGCGAATTGCCACTTCCACAGCGACCACTCCGGGGGGAACCACGAGTTCCCGGGCGTGCCGATCTTCGTCCAGCGGGCCGAGGTCGCGCATCTCCGCGCGACGCCGGAGTACAGCCACGCGCCGTCGGTCGCGGACTTCCCGGGCGCGACCCTCGAGGAGATCGACGGCGACGCCGAGCCACTTCCCGGCATCCGGATCGTCCCGACCCCCGGTCACTCACCGGGCCACCAATCGCTGGTCGTCGAGACGAAGGACGGCCGGGTCATCCTCGGCGGCCAAGCGGTCAACTTCACGTCCGATTACGCACGTCAGCGGTATTCGCTCGAGCTCGCGCTCCGCGGCCAGCCGCACGGTCCATATCCGGAATGGCTGGCACGCTTCCAGGAGCTCGACCCCTGGCGGGTGTACTTCGCGCACGACCTGGCGGCGTGGGAACGGGCTGGCGATACCCCGATCGGCTGATCGGCGACGGATCATCCGCCGACGATCTGCACCGCGCAGGCGTTGGAGATGTCCGTCTTCATCTTGTCGGTGAACGCACCGGAGGTCGTGGCGCGCTGGAACTCGTCGTAGGTCGGGTAGGTCTGCTCGAACCAGTTCAGCGTGCACACGCAGAAGGCCGCGGCAATCGGACCGGGCACGGTATTCGGATCGATGCCCGAGACACAGGTATTGACCAGGCTCGCCTCGGCGTCCGGGGGGTAGCGGCCCGACGGGGTCTGCGTCGGCGGAGCGGTGGCATCGCTCACCGGCGGAAGGCTGCCGGCCGGGAGCCCGGATGTCGGTGACGGCGACGCCGGGGGGACCGAGAGCGTGGTCGCGAGCGTGCCGACAAGCAGGAACGCGATGATGAGGATGATCGGCACCGCGCCGAGACGCGGACGATCGCCCCGACCCCGTCGGCTCA
>DASUSA010000296.1:0-2612 GCA_036375335.1 Candidatus Limnocylindria bacterium | reverse complement strand
GAGGAGCCGCTCGCCTCGGGCCTGATCAGCGACGCGGCGTTCGCCCAGACGGTCGCGCAGATGCCGGTCGGGCTCGCCCGAGCCTTCGATGCATCCGTCCACACGACCTTTTCGCCGAACATCCTGCACAGCGGGCAGAAGTCGAACATCATCCCCGACAGCGCGGTCATGCAGATCGACATCCGCACCGTCCCAGGCGAAGAGGGGCCGGAGGTCCGGGCGATGCTCCGCGAAGCGATTGGCGACCTCTGGGACCAGGTCGAGATCGTGGACGAGGATCCGAATCCGGCGAGCACGTCGAAGACGAACACGCCGATCTTCGAGGTCATGCGGAAGGTGACCCGCACGGTCATGAAGGGTGCCGAGATCGTGCCGTCGTTCACCATCGGCGCGACCGACTCGCGGTTCTTCCGCCGCAAGGGCGTCCCCGCGTACGGCTACAGCGTGTACAGCTCGAACATCCCGTTCGGCGAGTTCATCACGATGTTCCACGGCCGCAACGAGCGCATCGACCAGGAGTCACTGCAGCTCATGCTCGATCTGTACGAGCAGACCGCGCGGGAGTACCTGGGCTAGGGCGCGCGCCAGCTCCGTCGACTGCGGGCGGTGTTCGGCCGCACTGACTGCGACCACTTCTGCCCGATGTGCGGGGCTTTCTTGGCGGCAGCCGGCTGCGCCGCGGGAGCGGCGGTCTGCGCAAGTCCGGCTTCGATCTTCAGGCGCTTCGAGCTTCCAGGCCGGCCACCCTGACCGGTGGGACGGGCCGCTCGAGAGATCCTTCAGGTCCCGTAGAGGTCGAGCACCTCGCGACGGAACGTGACCTTGGCCTTCTTCTTCAGGACCTCGAACTCATCGACGTCCCACGGCCCGACGAAGGTCACCGCGACCCCGGGCTTCCCGACGCGGCCGGTGCGGCCGACGCGATGGGTGAAGGTCTCGGGATCCTCCGGAAGGTCGTAGTTCACGACGTGGCTGATGTCCTCGATGTGCAGGCCGCGCGCCGCGACGTTCGTGGCGACGAGCATCGGCAGCGAGCCGTCGCGGAACGCGTCAAGCGTGCGCTCGCGCTCGCGCTGGCTGAGGTCGCCATGGAGCGCCTCGACCTTGTGCTTGCGGCGCTGCAGGGCCTCGACGAGCTTGTCCACGCCGCGCTTCGTGTGCCGGAAGATGAGCACCTGGTCGATGTCGTACTTCTTGAGGAGCTCCTCGAGCGCCTTCACCTTGTCCTCGTCGAGGACCTCGATGTAGATCTGCTCGATCGCGGCGAGGTTCACCCGCTCGGGCTCGATCGCGATCTGCGCCGCGTTCTTCGTGAACCGCCGCGCGAGATCCTGGACCTCGCCCTGGAGCGTCGCGCTGAACAGCGCGGTCTGCCTGTTCGTCGGGCACTTGCTGAGCAGGCGCTTCACTTCGGGGGCGAAACCCATGTCGAGGAGGCGATCGGCCTCGTCGAGGATCACCACGCGCAGGCCCGAGAGGTCCAGCGTGCCGCGCTCGATGTGATCGAGCAGCCGGCCCGGCGTGCCGACGACGATCGTCGCGCCGCGCTTGAGGGCGCGCTCCTGCGGGACGTACGAGACGCCGCCGTAGATCGCGACCTCGCTCGAATGCATGTACTTGCCAAGCGTGCCGAACTCGCGCGTCACCTGGACGCAGAGCTCGCGCGTCGGTACGACGATGAGCGCCTGGGGCCGGCGCAGCGCCGGCTCGATGAGCTGCAGGATCGGGATGGCGAACGCAGCGGTCTTCCCGGTGCCCGTCTGGGCCTGGGCCAGCACATCGCGGCCCTCGAGCATCAACGGGATGGCCTTGGCCTGGACCGGGGTCGGGGCCATGAAGCCGAGGTCTTCGATCGCCCGCATGACTTTGGGATGGATGGTCAGGTCGCCGAATCGTCCCGCTTCGGTCGCGGGGATGGGTTTTTCTGGTGCGAGGGTCAAATTCTCTCCAACCGGACTATGAAAAAAGGGCTAGAACCGACTTCGGTCCAGCCCCCCACGAGTGCCCGATGTCCGTGTATGTACGAGTTGGATTGTATCGGTTTCGACGTCGAAAAGCGATATTGCGTCATGCGACACGATCGCAGCGTCGCGGAGCGCACCAGGCGAACGTGCCGCGGGCGGTCGCCGTTCAGGCGGTGCGGTCGAACACTGCGATTGGCGGCGGCGCGGGGGAGGAACGTGAATGGCCGGTTCCGAGGTCTCCGCAGTGGGTGGGATCACTCCTCCCCGCGCCGATGCCGGAGCTCGGCGAGGATCGCGCTCGTCGATGAGGTCCCGAGCCGGCTTGCTCCCGCGTCGATCATCGCGAGCGCCTCGTCCAGGGTGCGGATCCCGCCGGACGCCTTGACCCCGAGCTTCTCGCCGACCGTCTGTCGAAGGAGGCGGACGTCCTCGACCGTTGCGCCCTCGGGGCCGAACCCGGTCGATGTCTTGACGAAGTCCGCGCCCGCGGCGGCCGCGATCTGCGCGGCGATCACCTTCTGCGCGTCATCGAGGTAGCTCGTTTCGAGGATGACCTTCACTAGGGCCTCGTTCGCGTGCGCGAGCCCGACGACCGACGCCACCTCGCGCTCGATGGTCGCGTAGTCCTTGTCGATGAGCGCGCCGATG
>DASUSA010000295.1:0-3009 GCA_036375335.1 Candidatus Limnocylindria bacterium | reverse complement strand
ACTTCTATGAGATCCACGAGCCCGACGACGACCTCGGCACCGCGGTGCTGCTGTCCCACGAGGACCGCTTCTCACCCGAAGAGTTCTTCCGCATGGTCAAGAAGGCCCGCGACCTCGTGAAGGACAGCTTCGAGGAAGCGTCGCTCCCCGAAGCCATCGCGAACGAGCTGGAGCGATCCAGCCACTTCGTGCACGTCACCGACGAACGGCTCCTCGCGTCGGTCAGCGTCGGCGACACCGACCAGGACACGTTCCTGGTCGCGAGCGACGAAGGCGTGCGTACCGTGTACGTCGAAGGCGATGAACCGAAGCCAAATGGCGACCGCCCCAACTAGCAAGGCGCGCATCGGCTTCGTCGGCCTCGGGATCATGGGCCGGCCGATGGCCCAGAACGCCATCACGGCTGGCTTCCCGGTGACGGTCACGAACCGAACGCTCGCACGCGCCGAGCCGCTCAAGGTCGGCGGCGCGACCATCGTCAAGACGCCGCGCGAGGTCGCGCAACGGTCGGACATCGTCGTGACGATGGTCACGAACGCGCCCGATGTGGAGACCGTCACGTTCGGCCCCGACGGGATCGCAGACGGCACGCACGAGGGCCTCCTGGCCGTCGACATGAGCAGCATCTCACCGGTTGCGGCGCGCTCGTTCGCGGAGCGTGCCCAGGCGAAGGGCTTCAAGACCCTCGACGCGCCGGTATCCGGCGGCGAGATCGGCGCGATCGAGGCGCGCCTGTCGATCATGGTCGGCGGCGATGAGGCCGACGTCGAGCGCGCGCGGCCGCTCTTCGAGGCGCTCGGCAAGACCATCGTCCACATCGGCGGCCACGGTGCCGGCCAGGCCTGCAAACTGGCGAATCAGATCGCGGTCGCGATCAACAATCTCGGCGTGTCCGAGGCGCTGGTCTTCGCCGCAGCGATGGGCATCGACCTGGAGCGCACGCGTCAGGTGATCGCCGGCGGCGCGGGCAGCTCGTGGGCGATGCAGAACTACGCGCCGAAGATGCTGGCCGGCGACTTCAAGCCGGGCTTCATGGTCGACCACCAGCAGAAGGACCTGCGCAACGTCCTCGAGGCTGCGTACGCGGCGCACGTCTCGCTGCCCGGAACGGCGCTCGCGCACGCGCTCTACAACGCGCTGCAGCAGGACAGCGGCGGTCGCGAGGGGAACCTCGCGATCATCAAGGTCATCGAGCGGCTCTCGGGGATCGAGGCACGGACCCGCCCCTGACCGTCGCCGGTCCCGCGATACGCTTTCGGTCGGGCGAGTGGCGAAACGGCAGACGCGGCAGCTTTAGGAGCTGTTGCTCGTAAGAGCGTGAGGGTTCAAGTCCCTCCTCGCCCACTGAACCGAGGAGTCCGTCTGCGCGAGCTCGCTCGCGCCGGACGGCGACGACGGTTCAGCAAGTCAGCGAAGCAGCCTTGCGGGCGACCACGCACTCGAGCTGGTGCGCCGTCGCGGCCGATCACCCGAGCCGCGGGCGCGACTCCCCAGCAGCCCGCCTCGCGCACATCGTCGCGGATCGACTCACCGTTGGTTGTCATTGCCGTAACGGAAGCGCCCGAAGGGCAACGGTCGAGCGACAGACAGAGCCGTCGCCTCCCCTAGGCACGCCGACTGCGGCGATGGTCTCAGGAGGGGAGGACACGTGAAGAACAAGGTCCGCGAACACAACGGCCTACCTGAGCGTGTGCTTGTCGTCGAGGACGATGCCGACACCCGCCGGATGCTCGTGTCCGCCATCGCTGACGAGGGCTATGAGCCGATCCCGGCGCTGGACGGCCAGCATGCGCTCCGCACCGCGCTCGCGATCGAGCCGAGCGCGATCGTGCTCGACCTCATGCTCCCCGAGGTGAGCGGCGAGGAGTTCGCGCGCGCGTACCACGAGCGGAGCCGGTCGGACGCGCCGATCGTCGTCGTCAGCGCGAGGCACGACGCGGAGCGCATCGGCAAGGAGATCGGCGCGGCCGCGGTCCTGCCGAAGCCGCTCGACATCGCTGTGTTCGCCGCCAAGCTGCGGTCGACGATCCGCGCGAGCCACAGGGTGGCGCCCGCCTAGATCGCGAGCTCCATCCCTTCACGCGCCACGATCACCTCGAGGCCCGGGCCTTGTTCGTCGGCGGAGTGCTGCGCTTCGATGCCGATACGATCGAGCGCGTCGTCGGTGCGATCCGGGTCGTGGTGGTACAGGATCAAGCGCTTCGCCTTCGCGCGCTTGGCCACATCGAGCGCGGCGGCCACCGTGGAATGGCCCCAGCCGGCCTTGAAGTCGCTGTCGAGGAACTGGCCATCGTGGATGAGCGCATCGGCGTTCTTCGCGAGCTCGATGACCGGATTCACCTGTCCGCTGAAGGGGTCCTCGGTGTCCGTCGCGTAGACGAGCGATCGGCCGTCGGCTTCAATGCGGTACGCGAGCGCGGGCGCGGGGTGGAAGATCGTCGCGGCGCTCACCTGATAGCCGCCCACGTTGCGCTTCGCGCCGCTCTCGAATTCGTGCACCTCGAGGTGGACCGGCAGGCCGTCGAGATCGACGGGGAAGAACGGATCATCCATCCCGAGCCCGAGCAGCTCCTTCAGCGGCCGGTGCTGGGTCGGGCCGTACAGCCGGAGCGTGCTCCTCGGGTCGAAGGCCGGCCGGAAGAACGGGATGCCCTGGATGTGATCCCAGTGCAAGTGCGACAGCAGCAGATCCACGGTCAGCGGCGACGTGCCGTTGAGGTTCAGCCCGAGCTCGCGCAGGCCGGTCCCCGCGTCGAGCACCAGCAGGTGGCCGGCAACGTTGCGCACCTCGACGCAGGCCGTGTTGCCGCCGTAGCGGACGGTGCGTTGGCCTGGGGTCGGGATTGATCCGCGGGTGCCCCAGAATCGGATCTTCACGAGCGAGCCGCCGGAACCTTGCGCGGCTTGCGATCCCGTTCGGATAGGCCGCCGCTCGCCGCCTCCGCGAGGCTGCCCATCCCTTCGTCGCCGGCCTTCGGCCAGGTGTCCTTCAGCTCGTCGATCGTCCGC
>DASUSA010000294.1:0-3593 GCA_036375335.1 Candidatus Limnocylindria bacterium | reverse complement strand
GGGTCGATGCAGTGCGGCCGGATCAGGAACGGAGTCGAGGTCGGCGTCGGCGCGGGCGGGATGAAGATGATCGGCGGCTGGATGAGGATCGGCGCGATGGTGAAGACCGGCTGCGGCGTGGGTGTGGGCGGCAGGATGAGGATCGGAGGCGCCGTCACGATGATGATCGGCGGCCGCGTCGGCTGCGGGGTCGGCGGGACGGTGATCAGCGGCCGGATCGTCACGGCCGGCGGCCGCGCGGGGCGACGAATGCCGACGCGGCCGGCGGAATGAGCAGATCGGGCCGCGGCACGAAGCCGATCGTCGGCACCGGCGGGGGCGTCGCGATCTGAAGTGGCGTGAGCGCCGGCGCGATCACGATGATCGACGGCAGCGGCGGGGCGACGGGGTCGCGAACGCGCGGATCGTCGTGCTTGGTCACGGTGCGGCTCGCGGGCCGTCATCGTGAGCCGGCAGCGGCCATCCGCGGGAGGTCAGGCCCCGAGGTAGGCCCGCGCCACGCCGCTGTCACGCAACAGCGCGGCGCCGGTGCCGGTCAGGCCGATCCGGCCGAGCTCGAGCACGTAGCCGCGATCGGCCAGGCGCAGCGCCCGCAGCGCGTTCTGCTCGACGAGGAGCATCGTCGTGCCCGCGGCCTTGAGCTCCGCGAGGACGCCGAAGACCGTCGCGACCATCTTGGGCGCGAGGCCGAGCGACGGCTCGTCGAGGAGCAGGACGCGCGGTGCGGCGAGGAGGGCCCGCGCGATCGCCAGGAGCTGCTGCTCCCCTCCCGACAGGCTGCCGGCCGCAAGATCGCGCCGCTCGGCGAGGATCGGGAAGCGCTCGTACATCGCGCTCGCGTCGCGGGCACCCGACAGCAGGAGGTTCTCGTGGACGGACATCCGCGCGAGGATCTCGCGCCCCTCGGGCACCTGGATCACCCCTGCGCGCACGATCAGGTGTGGCCCCGCGCCCGCGAGGTCGCGGCCCGCGAGCCGGATGGCGCCGCGGGCCGGCCGCACGATCCCCGAGATCGCCGCGAGCGTGCTGGTCTTCCCCGCGCCATTCGCGCCGATGAGCGCGACGACCTCGCCCGCGCGGACGTCGAAGCTGATCCCGTGCAGCGCCTCGATCGCGCCGTACCGCACCACCAGATCGCGGACTTCGAGCATCGACTCAGGCATCGTCGTCCGTTCCGAGGTAGGCGTCGCGCACGACCGGATCGCCCTGGACCTCGGCGGGCGTGCCCTGCGCGATCTTGCGCCCGAAGCTCAGCACGGCGACCCGGTCGCAGGCGCCCATCACCAGCCGCACGTCGTGCTCGATAAGGACCGTCGTGATCCCCTCGGCGCCGAACGATCGCAGGAGCGCACGCAGCGCGGCCGATTCGGTCGGATTCATTCCCGCGGCGGGCTCGTCGAGGATGAGCAGCTTCGGTTCGGCGGCGAGCGCACGCGCGATCTCGAGCCGGCGCTGATCCCCGTACGCGAGCTCGCCGGCCAGCGCGTTCGCCCGCGCGGCGAGGCCCAGACGCTCGAGCAGCGCGCGGGCGCGCAACGGCGAGCCACCGCGCACGAAGCCGCCGAGGCGGACGTTCTCGAGCACGGTCAGTCCTTTGAACAGCCGGATCGACTGGAACGTGCGCGCGATGCCGCGCCGGGCCAGCTGGTCCGGCCGCAGGCGGGTGACCTCGGCACCCGCGAAGTGAACGGTGCCGCCGTCCGCGCGGAGCTGGCCGGAGATGAGGTTGATGAGCGTGGTCTTCCCCGCCCCGTTCGGGCCGATCAGGCCGAAGACCTCGCCCTCCGCGACCCGCAGGTCGACGGCGTTCACCGCGACCACGCCGCCGAATCGCTTCACCAGGCCGGACGTTTCAAGCAACATCTTCGGCTCCGATCGTGCGAAGCCGCGCGGTGCGTCGGAGCTCGAGGACCGTCGCGAGCCCGCGCGGCAGGAACACGATGACCAGCACGAGGATCACGCCCTGGAAGATGTCGCGGTACTCCTGCAGGGGCTGGAGGATCGCGGGCAGCGCGGTGAAGAGGAGTGCGCCAGCGATCGGCCCGAGGACGTTCGGGATCCCACCGACCACCGCGAAGACGAGGATCTGGACCGCCCGGGCGAAGCCGAACTCGTCGGGCTGGATCGCGAAGTCGAAATGCGCGGCGAGACCACCGGCCCAGCCGGCCACGAGCGCGCCGAGCACGAACGCCGCGAGCTGGTAGCGGCGGACCGGGATGCCCTGGCTCGCGGCGGCGACCTCGTCCTCGCGGATCGCGGCCCACGCCCGCCCGACCGTCGAGCGGCGGAGCTGCTCGAGCGCGACGGCGATGATCAAGAGCGACGCGAAGATGTGCCAGAGCTCGGTCTTCGGCGGGATGCCCACGAGCCCCTGCCCGCGGCCCGTGATCGGGATCGCAAGGATCGCGACTCGGACGATCTCGCCGAAGGCAAGGGTCGCGATCGCGAGGTACACGCCGCGCAGGCGAACGACCGTGGCGCCGAGCGGCACGGACACGACCGCCGCGAGCGCGGCGCCGCACGCGAGCGCGAACGGGAACGGGAACCCTGCCTTCATCGTGAGCAGGGCCGAGCAGTACGCGGCGATGCCGGCGAACGCCGCGTTGCCCAGCGTGAGCTGGCCCGTGTACAGCGTGAGCCAGACCGACAGCGCGAGCATCGCGTTCAGGCCGACGACCCCGATGGTCGTCTGGTAGGCGGCGATGAACGCCACGAGGTCGTCCATCAGACCCGGTCGACGGCGCGCTGGCCGAAGATGCCGCGAGGCCGGACAACGAGCACGGCGAAGAGGAGCCCGTACGCGAACGCGTCGCGCAGCTCGCTCGGCAGGAACGTCAGGCTCGCGATCTCGCCGAAGCCGAGGATGTACGCGCCGAGCACCGCGCCGGGGATGCTGCCCATCCCGCCGACGACCATGACCGCGAACGCCTTGAGCTCGAAGCCGAGGCCCATCTGCGAGTACGGGGAGTTCGTCGCAAAGCCATACAGCACGCCGGCCACGCCGCCGAGGCCGGCGGAGAGGAAGAACGTCGCGGCGATCGCCCGCTCGACGTCGATCCCGAGGATCCGCGCGGCCCGTGGGTTCTCCGCGAGCGCGCGCAGTTCGCGCCCGAGCCGGGTGCGCTGCACGAGGTACGTGAGACCGAGCATCAGCCCGATCGCGAGGGCGATGATCACCGCGCGCAGCGTGTCCAGCTGCAGTCCGCCGACGGAGAACACGGCCGCCGGCAGCGCGCCGGGCGGATACGCCTGCAAGTCCGGTCCGTATTTCAGCTGGATCAGCCGGATGACGATGAGCGAGACGCCGAGGCTCGAGATCATCGCCGAGAGCGGCGGCGCGTTTCGCCGGCGCAGCGGCGCGAACGCGACGCGATCGAGGATCACGCCGGCCACGCCGCACACGAGGAACGCAACGATGGCCGCGAGCGCGGCGGGAACGCCCTGCTGCATCGCGAACAGCGCGACGAATGCCCCGAGGGTGAACAGGGCGGGATGCGCGAGATTCAGGATGTCGAGGACGCTGAACACGAGGGTGAAGCCGAGCGCGAACAGGGCGTAGATGCTGCCGATGAAGATCGCGTTGTAGACCTGGT
>DASUSA010000293.1:0-7025 GCA_036375335.1 Candidatus Limnocylindria bacterium | reverse complement strand
ACGTCGAGCCGCCGCTCGGCCGCGGGGGGCTCCTCCTTGCGGGCGCGCCGCGGCAGGCCGGGGATGCCACCCTGGGGCAGCGCCTCGGGACCGGTCCGCGCCCGCGGCGCCGGCGCAGGCGGCGGAGGCAGTGAGCTCGTGTCGATCCCGACCTCGTTCGCGAGGGCGACGAGCTCGGGCACGGCGCCGAGGCTATCGAGGCCGTAGACGATCTCGCGCTTCGCCGCACCGGGGTCCGAGTACAGGCTGAGCCGCGCGTAGCGCAGGTACTCCTGAGTAGCGGTGTCACGCTCGCCCGCGAGCGCATGCGCGGCCGCGAGCCTGCGGTGCGCACCGAGATCGAGTGGATCGAGCTGCAGGGCCTCGTTCAGCAGGGCGACGACGCCGCCGTGGTCGCCCGCCTTGGCGAGCTTCGCCGCGCCGTCTCGGAGCGTGCTGAGCGCGCCGGGGCGGTCGGCCTGTTCCATGCGCACCTTGGCGAGGCCGCGGTAGCCGCCCGGAGCGGCCGGGAACTTCGCGCAGAGGTAGCCAAACTGCTGTTCGGCCTGACGCAGCCGTCCGGCCTGCAATTCACGCAGGCCGGACGCGAGCGCGATCTTGTAGTTGAAGTCCTGGACCGCAGCCACTGCGACTAGTGTGCGCCCCCGGCCCGTGGCCGGGGAGCCCTCGCTAGCGCTTCGTGAACTGCGGCGCCTTGCGCGCCCGCTTCAGACCGGGCTTCTTGCGCTCCTTGGCGCGCGGGTCGCGCGTGAGCAAGCCCGCCTTCCGGAGGACCGCGCGATGGTCGGCATCGACCTGCAACAGCGCGCGCGAGATCGCGTGACGGATCGCGCCAAGCTGTCCGGATTCGCCACCACCGGCGACCTTGACCATCGCGTTGAATCGCCGGGCCGTGTTCGTCACCGCGAACGGCTGCAGCGCCGACTCCGAGTAGCCGTCCCGCCCGAAGTACTCCTCGAGCGGCTTGCCGTTGACCACGACGGTCCCCTCGCCCGGGACGAGCCGCACCCGGGCGACGCTCGTCTTGCGGCTCCCGGTGCCCTGGAAGTACGGCATGGTCTTCATCTAGCGCTTCTCCATCGCGAGCGTCTCGGGCCGTTGCGCCTGGTGCGGGTGCTCCGGCCCCGCGTACACAAAGAGCTTGCGTGACATCTTTTCGCCGAGGCGGTTCTGCGGGAGCATCCCGCGGATCGCGCGGCGCACCACTTCTTCGGGTCGGCGCGCCAGGAGCCGCTCGAGCGTCTCGGCCTTGAAGCCGCCCGGATAGCCGGAGTGGCGGATGTACATCTTGTCCGCGAGCTTCTTGCCGGTCACCTTGATCTTCGCGGCGTTCACGATGACGACGGGATCGCCGGTATCGAGGCTCGGGGTGAACGACGGCTTGTGCTTGCCCCGCAGCGTCGCGGCGGCCTGTGTCGCGAGGCGGCCGAGGATCGCACCGTCCGCGTCGATGACGCGCCAGTGCCGCTCGACCTCACTCAGCTTCGCGCTCTTCGTCTTCGTCGTGATGCTCGTCATGGGTGTGTGCTTTTCTCCCGCTGTCGTTCCGTTCGCGTGCTTCGCCATACGTTACCTGTGTCAGACAAAGGCCCCTCGCCGGTGCACTCGGTCCGGCTTGCGCGCGATCGCGCGATCGAAGGATCTCGCCGAACCGCTCGACACCGATCTTGCCGCGTCCCACCCAGAGCAGGGTGCCCACGACCGCGCGGACCATCCCCCGCAGGAACGCGTCGGCCTCGATCTCGAAGCGGAGGAGCTCGCCGTCGGGGGTCCACTCCGCCGCCCGTACCGTGCGCACCGTGCCGCCGCCGCTGGTCTCGCCCGTGGCGAAGGCGGCGAAGTCGGCGCGTCCGATCAGCTCGCTGCTCGCCTCGCGCATCGCGTCCAGCCGCAGGGCGGCCGGATGGTGATACGCCCAGCGCTCGAGCGGGTCGCGGTCCGGTCCGATCCGGAGCCGATATTCATATGTGCGTCCCGTCGCCGAGAACCGGGCGTGGAAGTCCTCCCCGCACGGCTCGAGCGCCGAGATCGCGATGTCCTCAGGAAGGAGGGCGTTGACCCCCCGTCCCAGCTTCGGTCCGTCCAGCGCGCTCGCCGTCCGGAAGCTCATGACCTGCCCGATCGCGTGGACCCCGGTGTCCGTCCGCCCCGCGCCGGCGATGCGCACCGGCTCGTTGCAGACCGTGGCGAGCGCCCGTTCCAGTTCGCCCTGCACCGTCCGCGCGCCATCCTGGATCTGGAACCCCGCGAACGCGGTCCCGTCGTAGGCGACGCGTGCCCGGTACCGCGTTAGGCCTTGGCCTTCACGGTCTTCTTGTTGGTCGCCGTGGTCTTCGTTGCGGTGGTCTTCTTCGTCGGCGGGGCTTCGGCCGCCGTGGTGGTCTTGCGGCGCGGCAAGGCGAGGCGGCGGCGCGGCTTCGCCTCGGCCTCTGGCTCGATGCTTTCCTCGACCCCCGGCATCAGCTCGATGAGCATCATCGGGGCGCTGTCACCGACCCGGCGCGGCAGCCGGGTCGTGCGGGTGAAGCCCGACTGACGATCGGCGTAGCGGGATGCGAGATCGGTGAACAGCTTCTCGACGATCTCCTGCTCCGGCAGCCAGCCGATGGCCTTCCGGCGCGCGACGAGCGAGCCGTCCTTGCCGAGCACGATCATCCCGTCGATGAACGTGCGGACCTCTTTCGCCTTCGCCTCGGTCGTCTTGACCGACTCGTAGCGGAGCACGGACAGGGTCAGGTTCCGCAGCATCGCCTTGCGATGCCCGGTCTGCCGGCCGAACTTCCGCTGATGGACTTGATGGGGCATGCGCTAGCGCTCCTCGCCGGCGACCAGCTCGTCGTCGCCGGTCGTGGTGTCCGTGTCGTCCTGGTCCTCGGTCGGCTCCTCGACGCTCTCGGCGCCCTCGTCGGCCGAGGCCTCGCTCGGCTCGGGCGCCTCGATGAGCCCGCGCGCCGCGAGGCGCTCCTTGATCTCATCGAGCGACTTCTTGCCGAAGTTGCGCATCCGGAGCAGCTCCTCGTCGGGCGTCTGGAGGAGCTGGCCGACCTTGGTGATCCCGTGGCGCTTCAGCGAGTTGAACGCCCGCTGCGGCAGGTCCAGATCCTCGATCGGCATGTCGGCGATCGCCGATGGGAGCGCGCTCCCGTTCGTTCGCGGCGCCGGTGCGAGCGCGGCCTGCGAGCGAGTGAGCCCGGTGAACAGCGAGAACTGCTGGATCAGGATCTGCGAGCCCTGGGCGACGGCCTCGTCCGGTGGCGTCGTGCCGTCGGTCCAGACCTCGAGGATCAGGCGGTCGTAGTCGGTGACCTGACCGACACGGGTGTTCTCGACGGAGAAGTTCACGCGCTTGACCGGCGAGAAGAGCGCGTCGATCGGGATGACGCCGATCGGGAGCCCTTCCTTCTTGTCGCCCGAGGTGAAGCCGCGGCCGATCTCGACGGTGAGCTCCATCCAGAGCGAGGCCTCGGGCTCGAGGGTGGCGATCTTCGCCTCGGGGTTCACGATCTCGATCTCGCTCGTGGTCTGGATGTCGGCGGCGGTGACGTCACCGGGGCCGGTCTTCTCCAGGGTGAGCGTGACCGGCTCGTTCGCGAACGAGCGGAGCCGGACGTTCTTGAGGTTGAGCACGATCTCGACGACGTCTTCCTTGACGCCGGGGATCGTGGAGAACTCATGAGCGACACCGCGGATCCGCGCCGCGGTGATGGCGGCCCCGGGCAAGGACGAGAGGAGCACGCGGCGGAGCGAGTTGCCCAGCGTGGTGCCATAGCCTGCCGGCAGCGGCTCGCAGACGAACCGCGCGTGGCGGTCGTCGCCCTCGAGACGCTCGATCTTGGGGTATTCCAGTTCAACAATGGACATCGGTCTTGTTCCTTCCTCGGCCTAGCGGGAGTAGTGCTCGACGATGAGCTGCGTATCGACTTGCGTCTCGATCTGCTCCCGCTTGGGATCAGACGCGATGCGCGCGGTGTATGACTCGGGGTCGACCTCGAGCCACGCGGGGCGGGTCTGGGTCTTCGCCCACGCCAGCACGTCCTTGAAGTACTGCGACTCGCGCGACGATTCCACGACGGCGACGCTGTCGTTGGCCTTCACGGTGTAGCTCGGGATCGAGGTGCGCTTGCCGTTCACGCTGATGTGCCCGTGGCTCACCAGCTGGCGCGCCTGCGAGCGTGACTTCGCGAAACCAGAGCGGTACACGACGTTGTCCAGCCGCGCCTCGAGGAGCTCGAGGAGGACCTCACCGGTCGAGCCGCGCTTCTCGGTGGCCTTGTGGAACGTGTTCTTCATCTGCTTCTCGAGCACGCCGTAGATCCGGCGGGCCTTCTGCTTCTCACGCAGCTGCAGGGCGAAGTCCGAGACCTTGCGCCGGCGCTGCTGGTGCATGCCCGGCGGCGAGCTGCGCTTCTCGAAGGTGCACTTCGTGACGCACTTCTCGCCCTTCAGATAGAGCTTCATGCCTTCGCGGCGGCAGAGCCGGCAGACCGGTCCGGTGTAGCGAGCCATTCGTTCTCCCCTAGACCCGGCGCCGCTTCGGCGCGCGGCAGCCGTTATGCGGGATCGGCGTGACGTCCGTGATCGCGGTGACCTCGAGGCCGGTCGCCTCGAGCGCGCGGATCGCGGCCTCGCGGCCCGCGCCCGGACCACGGACGAAGACCTCGATCGTGCGAAGGCCCTGGTCCATCGCCTTGCGCGCCGCGTTCTCCGCGGTGACCTGCGCGGCGTACGGGGTGCTCTTGCGGGAGCCCTTCCAGCCGGACGCGCCGGCGGAGGCCCACGCGATCACGTTCCCCTGCGGATCGGTGAGCGAGACGATCGTGTTGTTGAACGAGGCCTTGATGTGCGCGGCACCACGCGGCACCGTCCGCTTCTCGCGCTTGCGGCGCGGTGCGGGCTTGGCGCCCTCGGCGGGCTTGTCCGCGGTCTTCTCGGCCTTTTCCTGGCTCACGTTCGTCCCTTCTCTTCTCTGCTACGTCTTCGCCGCGGTCTTCTTCTTGCCCGCGACGGTCTTGCGCGGCCCGCGGCGCGTGCGCGCGTTGGTGCGGGTCCGCTGGCCGCGCACCGGGAGCGCCTTGCGGTGACGCAGTCCCCGGTACGAGCCGATCTCCTGGAGGCGCTTGATGTTCAGCGCGACCTCGCGGCGAAGGTCACCCTCGACCGTGAACTTCCGGTCGATGATCTCGCGGATCTTCGCGACCTGGGCCTCGGTGAGATCGCGCACCCGGATGGCGTGATCGACCCGCGCCTCATCGAGCACTTCGCGCGCATTCGTCGGTCCGATGCCGAAGATGTAGCGCAACGACACGTCAACGCGCTTCTCGCGCGGGATGTCGACGCCGCTGATCCGAGCCATCTGTCTCCCTTATCCCTGCCGCTGCTTGTGCTTCGGCTCCGAGCAGATGACGCGGTTCACGCCGTCCCGCCGGATGATCTTGCACTTGTCGCAGCGCTTCTTGACGCTCGCTTGGACCTTCACCTAGTACCTCACCCTTCGCGTGATGCGACCTCGCTTGAGGTCATATGGCGACAGCTCCACGAGGACCTTGTCGCCCGGGACGACCCGGATGAAGTTCATCCGCATCTTCCCGGAGATATGCGCCAGGACCGCATGGCCGTTCTGGAGCTCCACCTTGAACATCGCGTTGGGGAGAGCCTCGGAGACCGTTCCCTCCACCTCGATGACGTCCTTGTTGCTCGGCTTACTGCTGGCCATGGACCTCTGACGCAAAAAACTCCGCGGCAGAGCGCCACGGGAAGTAAAAATGTACCAAAACCGCACGATTTCGGCAAGCACCGCTCATGCGGACACCGCGTCCTTGCTCTGGCCGAGCCCCGATTTGAGGGCCTCCTCGCCCGGCGCAGTCAGAACTGCCGGGCCGTCTGCCAGGCACGCCAGGGTGTGCTCGAAATGGGCCGAAAGGCTGCCATCCTCGGTCACGACCGTCCAGTTGTCGTCCAGGACCCGGGTCGCGATCCCGCCGACGTTGACCATCGGCTCGATCGCGATGCAGAGGCCCTCCTTGATGAGCCGGCCGAGGCCGGCCGTCCCGTAGTTCGGGACCTGGGGGTCCTCGTGCATCGCCCGGCCGATCCCGTGGCCGACGTAGTTCCGGACCACCGAGAACCCCTGGCTCTCGGCGTAGCCCTGGACCGCCGCCCCGATGTCTCCGAGCCGGTTCCCGACGGTCGCGGCCGCGATCCCGCGCACGAGCGCGTCGTGGGTGACGTCGATGAGCTTCCGCGCCTCCGCCGAGATCCGGCCCACGGGCACGGTGATCGCGGCATCGGCGTGCCACCCGTCAACGATCGCGCCCGCGTCGATCCCGACGATGTCGCCTTCCTTCAGCTTCCGCTTCGACGGGATGCCATGGACGATCTGCTCGTTCACCGATGTGCAGATGGTCGCGGGGTAGCCGCCGTAGCCAAGGAACGAGCTCTTGGCTCCCGCGCGCGCGAGCACCTCGGCCGCGACGCGGTCGAGCTCGGCCGTCGTGACCCCCGGCTTCACCGCGTCGCGCGTCGCGGCGAGCATCGCGGCGACGATCGCCCCGGCCTCGCGCATCTTCGCGATCTGCTCGGTCGTCTTGAGCGTGACCATCAGCGCGCCGCCTCGATGAGCCGCTTCGTGACCGCGTCGAGCTCGCCCAGCCCGTCGACCCGTCGGACCCGCTTCAGGGCCTCGTAGTGCTCGACCACCGGCTGGGTCTGCTCCGCGTACACGTCGAACCGCCGGGCGATGACGTCGGGGGTGTCGTCGGCCCGGCCCTCCGACCGCGAGCGATTGAGGATCCGCCGGACGAGCTCCTCGCGCGGCACGTCGATCAGCAGGACCCGCCCGATCGAGCGGGCGCGGCCGGCGAGCAGCGCCTCGAGCGCCTCGGCCTGCGCGACGGTGCGGGGGAAGCCGTCGAACATCACGCGGGTGCCGCCGGGCAGACCGTCGATGAACTCGCGGACCATGTCGATGGTGACGTCGTCGGGAACGTAGTCGCCGCGGTCCATGTACCGCTGGGCGAGCTCGCCGA
>DASUSA010000292.1:0-2287 GCA_036375335.1 Candidatus Limnocylindria bacterium | reverse complement strand
CGTACCTCTACGAGAAGCGGCACAGCCTGTGGACGAACGCCTTCGCCCACGGCACGCTCAACGCGCTCTCGTTCCTGCTGCTGTTCTTTCTACCTGACCTCGGGAGCTAACAGTTCGTCGGCCTTCTGCTACTCCTCTCTTCCGTCTTCGTGGTCGGGCCGGACGGTGTTCGGAGCTACGACACGCTGGGTATCGCGATCGATGTCGCGGCGGTCCTTGTGATCGTCGGCACCGTGTGGTCCTGGCGCGCTTCCCGTGCACGAGAGCGGTGATCGGAGAACCATGGCAACGCCGTTGGGTCAGCGGAACGCGGCGCTGATCGCGTAGCGGAGTTGCGGCAGCGGCAGTCCGTCGCCGTAGAAGTCGTCGCTGACCCGGATCTCGAAGTGCAGGTGCGGCCCGCCCTCGGGGTACCCGGAGCTGCCGACGGCGCCGATGAGCTGGCCCTGCGTCACCGCGTCGCCGAGGTGAAGCGGCGCGACCGCCGAAAGATGCGCGTATCGCGTCACGATACCTGCGCCGTGATCGATCCAGACCTGGCGGCCGCGGATCCGGTCGAGCGTTGCGGAGGGCGTGTAGCCAAGAGCGAGCGCTGCGTCGAACGCAGCCTGCTCCTCATCGGGCGTCCAGTCGACGAACGCGCTGTCGATGCGCAGGATCGTGCCGGCTTTCGCCGCGAGCACGGGCGTTCCGGCTTTCACCGGGAAGTCGATGCCCTCGTGGTAACCGGCGCGGTACGCGCGAGGTGAATTCGGGAGGTACTGCTCATCGGTCGGGACGTCGATGCCGCCGACCGGGATCGCGAAACCCGACTGCAGCTGGAGGTGGGCGGCCATCGGCTGCTCGGTCGCAGCCGCCGCGGGCCATTCCCACACGCGAGGCGTCGGCGTCGGGAGCAGTGGCAGGGCGACAGGCCCGGAACGCGCAGCGGTCGCCAGGGTCGCGATCGTCGCGAGCGCGGCCACGCCGATGATCGCGAGCAGCGGACGCATATACTGACGGTACACGCGTCGACCTTTAACGACCGGTCCTGCGAGGCCGGAAAGGGAGTGCGCAGCTGCCGATCATCCTCGCGCCCGATGACGTCCGGCGAGCGATCGCTCGCATCGCACACGAGATCGTCGAACGGGACCGCGACCTTCCCGCTCTCGCACTGGTGGGTATCCGTGCGCGCGGTGATCTCATCGCCACGCGGCTCCACGAAGCCATTCGGCGCAACGAGGGCGCGGATCTGCCGCTCGGCTCGCTCGACATTACGTTGTATCGCGACGACCTGACCCGCATCAGTGCCGCTCCGGTCGTCCGAGAATCGATCATCCCGTTCTCCGTCGACGGCAAGGTCGTCGTTCTGGTGGACGACGTCCTGTTCACCGGCCGCACGATCCGCGCCGCGATGGACGCGCTCGTCGACTACGGCAGGCCGCGGGCCATCCGGCTCGCCGTGCTCATCGACCGCGGCCACCGCGAGCTGCCGATCCGCGCGGACTTCGTCGGGAAGAACGTGCCCACCGCGATCACCGACGACGTGCGCGTGCAGCTCGTCGAGACGGGCGGCAAGGACGAGGTCGAGCTCGTGCAGGCCGCGGTGCCGGCTTGAGCTGGCAGCGGCGCCACGTGCTCGCGACGGACGACTGGTCGCGCGACGAGATCGAGCAGGTCCTGTCGACGACCAGCGCCATGGTCGAGGTGCTCGGCCGTCCGATCCGGCGCACGCCGGCCCTGCGCGGCCGTACGGTGATCCTGTTCTTCGCCGAGGCCTCGACCCGTACGCGCGTGTCGTTCGAGCTCGCGGCGAAGGCACTATCCGCCGACGTCACGAACATCACCGCCAGCGGCTCGTCGGTCGAGAAGGGCGAGACGCTGCTGGACACGGTCCGCACGCTCACCGCGCTCGGCGGCGACGTGATCGTCATGCGCCACTCCGCTTCCGGCGCTCCGTACTTCGTCGCTGAGCGCACCGATGCCGCGGTCATCAACGCCGGCGACGGCTGGCATGCGCACCCGACGCAGGGGCTGCTCGATGCGTACACGCTGCGCGGCGCGCTCGGCGACCTGGCCGGGAAGCGGATCGTGATCGTCGGCGACATCACGCACTCGCGCGTGGCCCGCTCCGACATCGACGCCCTCGTGCCGCTCGGCGCGACGGTCACGTTGTCGGGCCCGCCGACCCTCGTTCCCTCGGCCTGGCGCTGCGGGATGACCCCGCGCGGCACGTCGTACGAGCCGGATCTCGACCGCGCGCTCGACGGCGCCGACGCCGTGATCGCGCTGCGCCTCCAGACCGAAC
>DASUSA010000291.1:0-4359 GCA_036375335.1 Candidatus Limnocylindria bacterium | reverse complement strand
ATCTCCGACGAGCTCGGCGGCGTGTCGCTGTACGGCTGGGTGTTCAGCGCGTTCTTTCTCGGCAGTCTCGCGTCGGTCATCGTCGCGGGTGGGATCGCGGACCAGCGCGGCACGCTCCTTCCGTACTCGGTCGGGCTCACGTTGTTCACCCTCGGCCTCGCCACCACCGGCGCGGCTCCCGCGATGCCGGTGGTGGTGGCCGGTCGGCTCGTCCAGGGGATCGGTTCAGGTTGCATCCTCGCCTCGACGTACGCGAGCATCGCCCGCGGGTACACCGAGACGCAGCGGCCGCGGATGTTCGCGATCATCTCGACCGCGTGGGTCCTGCCCGCGATCGTCGGACCAGCCGCCGCCGCGTTCATCGCGACCGCGTTCGGCTGGCGCGTGGTGTTCTTCGCCCTGCTGCCGTTCGCCGCGCTCGCCGCGACGTTGGCCGTGCCTGCGCTGCGCGAGCTCGGCGCGCCCGCGACGCCGGGACATCGCGCCAGCCGGCGCGACGCGGTGCTGGTCGCGATCGGCGGCGGGCTCCTGCTCGCGGGCCTCTCGAACTCGACCCCCGCGCTCGCGATCGCGCTGCTCGCCGCCGGCGCGATCATCGGGATCCCGGCGCTCCGGCGGGTCACCCCAGCGGGCACGCTGACCGGGGGCACGGGGCTCGGCGCGGCGGTCCTCGTGCGCGGCCTGCTGACCTTCGCGTTCTTCGGGACCGAAGGGTTCCTGCCGTTGATGCTCCGCGAGGCCCGCGGCCTTAGCCCGACGCTCGCGGGGATCGTGCTCACCACCGGCGGCGTGACCTGGACCGGAGGTTCATGGATCCACGAACGCCTCGCGCCGCGACTGACCAGCCGCATGATCATCACGACCTCGTTCGCGCTCGTCGCGCTCGGCGCGAGCGGCGTCCTTGCGGTCCTCCTGTTCGCGAACGTTCCGGTCGAGGTGGCGTACCTCGCGTGGGCGGTGAGCGGATCGGGCATGGGATTCGGCTACGCCGCGATCTCCGTGCTGGTCCTGCGGCTCGCACCGGTCGGCCGCACCGGGGCGACCGGTGCCGCGATGCAGGTCCTCGACAACCTCGGCACCGCGTTCGGCACCGGCGTGGGCGGGGCGGCCATCGCGATCGCCGTCGCGCGCGGCCTCCCGGTCGCCACCGGGATCGCCGCCGCATTCGGCCTCGCGATCGCTGGTGCGATCACCGGCCTCGCCGTATCGCGCCGGCTCGACGCGTCGCGGCCGTCGGTCGTCGCGGCAGCCGCACCCATTTCGTCGCCGTCGCTCGTCATAGATGGATAGAACGGAAAGCGCATTCACCGGACCGATCGCGGCCCGCCTCGACTGGCGGCGCCTCTACGAGGCACACGCCGGCGAGCTGCTGCGTTACCTCCGGAAGCTCGTCGGGGACGACGAGCGCGCGAGCGAGCTGATGCAAGACACCTTCATCCGGGCAATGGATCGCGAGCTGTCGTTACGCGAGCCGGCCGACGTCCGCCCGTGGCTCTACCGGATCGCGACGAACCTCGCCATCGAGCACCTGCGTCGCCGGAAGCGGATCGCGTTCCTGCCATTCGCACGCGACCACGCGGCTGGCGGCGACGTCGCCGATCCGACCGCGGATCACGTCCGCCGGACCCTCGGATCGATCAACGCGCTGCAGGCCGCGACGCTTGTCCTCTGCCTGCACGAGGGCTTTACCCGCCGCGAGGTCGCGGGGCTCATGAAGGTGAGCGAGGAGACGGTGAAGTCGCGGCTTGCGCGCGGCCGCGCCGCGTTCGCCGAAGCGTACCGGTGGCTGGAGCGATGATGAACGACGTCGACGGACTCATCGCGCGCCGAGAGCACGACGTGGCGATCCCGCCATTTGACGCGCTGCAGGCCCGCCGTCGGGCGCGGCGGGGTGCGCCGCTGGCCCCGTTCGTCATCGCGGCCGCGGTCGCGCTGGTCGTGGCCGGCGCTGGGATTGGTCCGCTGCGTGAACGGCTCGCGACGCCAGGCGCCGCGGCCTCGATGATGCCGATCTCGCTACCAGCCGGACAGGTCCTGGCCTCTCCCGACGGTCAGCGGATCGCCGTGATCGGCGCCGCCAGCGTGACGGTGCACGACACGGGCGGGCGGGAACTGCAGCGCTGGGCCATCGCCACTCCGTACGCAAATGCGAAGTGGCTCTCCGACGGCTCCGGCCTGCTCGTTGACACCGGGACAAGCCTCGTGGTCCTTGAGAGCGACGGGCGGACCACCCGGCTGCAGCTCGCAACCCCGCCGGCGTTACCGGGCTACACCTGGCTCGCTCCGGATGGGCGAACGTTCGCGTCGGACACGACAACGGCGGTGCTCGTCCTCGATCGGGACGGCTCGACCCCCCAGACCGTGATCACGGGCGCGGATCATCACCTGCTCGGCTTCGATGCCGAAAGCCGCGTGCTCGTGATCGACGGTGCGGATGCGCGGGCCCTCGGGGCCGGCGGCTACACGATCCCGCTACCGGCGATCGGGAATCCCCTCTATGAAGCGGGCACCGGCGCCTCACCCGACGGTGCCGTCGTGCTCGTCGCGATGGCCACGCCGGTCGACCAACTCATCGCGATCTCGGGCCGCAGCGCGCGCGCGATCCCGCGCCCGGTCGGATGGGTCGGACCGCATGCCTTCGTCGCGCGGGCCGGGCCCGGCGGGATCGAGCTCTGGGATGCCGCAACCGGGGACCACCACGTGATCTCCGCGATCCCGAACAGCGCGACGCTGCACGGAACGTCGGGCACAGCGGTGCTCTGGACCGCGGTCGGGGTCACCCACGTGACCGACACCGCCACCGGCGCCGACCGCATCGTTCCACCGCTGGCCGTCTCCGCGAAGGCCCAACCGCTGGTCGGCGGACGGTTCCTCGTCGTCGACGGCCTGGACCGCGAGGTGCTCGCACCCGAATAGCCCGCGCCGTTCGTCATAGCCACCGTGCGCTCCCTCCCTCCAACGGTCGCGCTCGCGGCGGTCCTGCTGGCGGCGTGCGGCAGCGGCGCGACCGTCGGGCCAACGGCGACGCCGGCCGCGGCGCCGTCCGGGGCGGCCGGCGCGAGCCCGACCGCGCCGATCCCAGCAGGCGCTGTGCGATTCAGTGCGACGCATTTCAAAGGCCTGGCCACCGTGAAGGTGGAGGAGCATCTCGCGGTCAACTTGATCAACACCGATGCCGTGCTGACCTCGAACGGCGTCGACGGCGTGCTGACGGTGAGGGCCGATGGCACGTTCACGCCCGACTCCAAGATCGTCGTTGACATGGCTCGCCTGCAGAGCGATCAGTCGCTGCGCGATAAGTGGATCCAGCTGTTCGGCATCGAAACCAACAGATTCACGACGGCGACGTTCGTCCCGCAGACCGCGACCGGCCTCCCGGCGCCCCTGCCCGCGAGCGGGCAGTGGACGTTTACCTTGGACGGCCAGCTCACGGTGCACGGCGTAACGAAGCCAACGAGCTGGAAGGCGACCGCGACGCGCGCGGGACGCGATCTCACCGGAAGCGCAACGACGCTGATCCACTGGGCCGACTTCAACGTCGAGAAGCCGCAGGCCGCGGTGACCCAGGTCGTCTCGGTGTCGGATGACATCCGGCTGGAACTGCAGTTCGTGGGAACCCAAGCGGAATAGCCGAGGAGGCCGGCACGCGCCGGCCTCCTCGCGCGATCAGGGCCGCCTAGTCGTTGTTGCCGCTGTTCTCGCTGTTGCCGTTGTCGCCGTGGTCGCCGTTCCCGTTGTCGGAGCCGTCAGTGCCGTCGTCGTGGCCCTTGCCGCAGTGGCCGTTGCCCTTCGACGTGTCACTGTCGTCGCCCTTGTTGTCCTTGCCGCATCCGACCGGCTCGAAGTCGTAGACGGTGCCGTTGAAGTTGAAGAGGTCGGTCTCGACGTTGTAGCCCGGGTTGTTCGAGCCGACGTTCACGAGGAACTGGAACACGAGTGCCTGCGGGCACATCGAGTTGATCTGCGCGAGCGTGTATGTCGCGGGGCCGCCTGGCGTTCCGAGGACGGTCCCGTTCGAGCAGACGACCGTGCGGGTGGACCAGAACAGCCCGGCGACCACGTCCCACCGCTGCCAGACGCTCGGGAGCACCAGCCCCTGGGTCGGGTTCTGATAGGGCTCAAAGACGAGCGTGGTGAACCCGCAGGTCGCCGCGGTCGTGCCGCCATTGAGGCACGTCGCGAGCTGGTACGCGGGGTCGCCGATCCCCGGCGCGGTCGGCGGGTTCTGCTTGGTCCAGTAGCTCAGCTGGGTGATGCTCGCGAGCGGAGTGTTTGTGGCATGCTCGCACTGGACCTTTGCGGTGGTGGTGAGGTCCGTCGTGAGCTGCAATGCGCCGCGACCGGATGGCGCGGTCGGAT
>DASUSA010000290.1:0-7067 GCA_036375335.1 Candidatus Limnocylindria bacterium | reverse complement strand
ACATCGACGCGACGTTCGTGCGCGTCGTCATGGTCATCCTCGCGTTCCCGTTCGGGGTGGGTGTCCTTATCTACTTCGTGCTCCTGTTCCTCATGCCCAACCCGGGCGAGGCAACGCCGTTCGTGCGCTCGGCGGGAGTCGAGCAGACGGCGGCGGTCGATCCGCTGAACCCCGTGGCACCGGCGGCACCACGGGCCACCGATCCGATGATCGTCGAGCGCCGCCGTAACGGGATCGGTCTGCTCCTGGTGGCCGTCGGCGTGGTGTTCCTCCTCGGCACCGTGGGCGCCTTCCGGTTCATCGACTGGCACTACATCTGGCCGCTCGTGCTCATCGCCCTGGGCGTCTATCTCGTCGCGCAGCGGACCCGGCAATGACCGACGATCCGACTTCCCCAACGCCGACCCGGCGTTCGTATCGCCGCCGCGGGATGTTCTGGCCGCTGATCCTCATCGGCATCGGACTTGTGGCGTTGCTCGCCAACTACGGCTTCGTGCCGCCCGTGCCGATCGTGTCGCTTCTCGCGCTCTGGCCCGTGCTCCTCGTCCTGCTCGGGATCGACATCGCCTTCGCCCGCCGCTGGCCCCTTCCCACCCTTGGAGTCGAGGTGGCGATCGTCGTGGGCGCACTGGTTCTCGCTGTGACCCAACCTGCGACGCTCAGCCTCGCGACGTTCAGCTTCGGCGGCTCGAACAACTGCGCGAACCCTGAGCCGGCCGTGTCCGCCCCGCGCGGCAGCCTTGCGAGCCTTCGGCTGACCATCAACGGTGGCGCAGCGGCGTACCGGATCACCGGCGGGTCGACCGGGGCCGTCGATGCGACCGCCGACGGCACCGAGCTGTGCTTAAGCGACCGGTCGAGTCCCAGTGGCAGCACATCGCCCACCGCAGGAGACCTCCGCCTGAGCCAGTCGGGCGCCAACTTCGGGAACGCCACCGTCAGCGTCCACCTCGCGAACGACGTCCCGCTGTCGCTCCAGCTGAACGCCGGCGCGGGGGAGTTCGTGATCGACCTGCACGACGTCAAGGTCACCGACACCCGGTTCAGCGTCGGTGCATCGTCCACAACGATCGTGCTCCCGCACCCGACGGGTGACGTCCCGATCCGCCTCGACGGCGGCGCCTCGGATATCACGGTCGAGATCCCCGCTGACGTCGAGGCGCGGGTCGTGGTCAGCGGCGGGCTCATCTCGACGACATCCACGAATCCGCGCGCCACGAAGAGCGGAAGCATCGTCGAGACGGCCGGATACGCGACGGCGAAGGATCGGGTGACCGTGAACATCACCGGCGGCGCGAGCTCGATCACCGTGCGGTAGGCGGGTCAGCCCCGGCCGCGCCATCCTCTCCGTCTGACACTGCGGGCGAAGATCTTCCGCTGCCGCTTGTCCTCGGACCGAGCGACCGCGTCGCGCTTCTTCGAGATGAACGCCTCCTCGCGCTCGAGCTTGCGGTAGCCGGCGTAGCGGTCGGGGTCGAGACGGCCCGCATCGAGGGCCGCGCGGATCGCGCAGCCCGGCTCGGCTTCGTGTCCGCAGTCGGGGAACCGGCACTCCCGGGCCAGGAGCTCGACGTCGGCGAACACCGCCGACAGCCCGGCGTCGGCGTCCCAGAGCTGGAGCTCGCGCATCCCCGGGGTGTCGATCACCACGCCGCGTCCCGCCACGACGACGAGCTCGCGGTGGGTCGTCGTGTGGCGCCCGCGACCGTCGTCGCGGACCTCGGCGGTCGGGCGCTCCGTGCCGGTGAGCACGTTGAGGAGCGTCGTCTTCCCGACCCCCGAGGGACCGAGAAAGACTGCCGTCCGCCCCGGCCGGCAGTAGATCTCAAGGGCCTCGAGGCCCGCCCCGGTCCGGGCGCTCACGGCGTGCACTGGGGTGCCCGGCACGACCAGGGCGACCGCGGCAAGCGTCGCATCGAGGTCCGCTCCCAGATCGGCCTTGCTCAGGAGGAGCACCGGCTCGGCGCCACTCTCGTACGCGACGGTGACGTAGCGCTCGATCCGACGCAGGTTCGGCTCGGTGTCGAGCGACGCGACGACGAAGACGACGTCGACGTTGGCTGCCGCGACCTGCTCAAGGGTCAAGCCGAGGTTCGTCTTCCGCGAGAAGGCGGTGCGGCGGGGAAGCAGCGCGTGGATCACCCCGTCGTGCTGCAGCACCCAGTCCCCGACCACCGGGAAGTCGGCGGGCGCGCCCGTCTCGTGGCGGAAGCGGCCGGACACGACGGCGGGCAGCTCGCCGCTCTCGGTGAACAGCAGGTAGCCGCCGCGCTGTTGCGTCGCGACGCGTGCCGGCGCGAGGTCGTCGCGCGCGAGGGCCGAGCGGACGGCCTCCCACGCGGGATCCCATCCGAGGTCGGCAAGGCGGGAATGCATCGCGCCTCCTTCAAAGTCGTCGTGGACCACCCGGTCACGACGCCGAAGGACGAAGGTCAGGCGGCGGCGCGTCCGGAGGTGCGGGTTTCGAGCAGGGTCGTCGCGGCAAGCTCGGTCATCGAACGCACCTCCATCCGTCATCGCGCGATCCGCGCGTCGCCGCAACAGTAGCATCGGCGTCGAGTGAAGAGCCTCGTCCGCCTCATCGCGGTCATCGGCATGCTCGTCGCCATGGCGGCGCCCGCGCGCGCCGCGGACACCGGCTGGACGATCGATCAGTTCCGCTCCGACATCACGATCCGGTCGGACGGGTCGCTCGCGATCCTCGAATCGATCGACGTCGATTTCGGCGGGCTGCAGAAGCACGGCATCTTCCGCGACATCCCCACCCGCTACCAGTACGACGACACCCACGACCGCCTTTATCGCCTCGCGGTCCAGTCGGTCACGGACGCGTCGGGCCGCGCGGTGACCTATCAGGTGACCGCCGCTGATGTGACCGAGATCAAGATCGGCGACGCGGGCCGCACGGTCAGCGGCAAACAGACCTACCGGATCCGCTACACGGTCGCGGGCGCGCTCAATTCCTTCCCGGACCACGACGAGCTGTACTGGAACGTGAACGGCGATCGGTGGGGCGTTCCGACGACGGTCGCGACTGCCTCGGTGACGGCGCCCGCAGGAGCACTCCAGAAGGTGACGTGTTTCCAAGGCCCGCTCGGCTCGATCGAGAGCTGCACGCCGGCGAACACCGCCGATCGCGCCGACTTCCGAGCCACCCGGGCCCTCGGTCCGGGCGAGCAGCTGACCGTCGTGACCGCGCTGAAGCCGGGCGCCGTGTCGGTCGCGGCCCCGATCCTGACGAGCCGGCCGCGCGGACTCATCGATTACTTCTCGTCATCGCTCGGCCTCGCTGTGGCGGTCGTCGTCCTGATCGGCGGCCTGTTCGTGGTGTGGCGGCTCTGGTGGACGCGCGGTCGGGACCGCGGTGCGCCGCGCGGCGCGATCGTCGCCGAGTACGAGCCGCCCGCGAAGCTACGGCCGGCCCAGCTCGGCGTGCTGGTTGACGAGAGTGCCGATCCGCGCGACCTCGTGGCGACGATCGTCGATCTCGCGGTGCGCGGCCACCTCACGATCACCGAGCACGCGAAGCAAGGCCTGTTCGGCCACACCGATTGGACGCTCGACAAGACCAAGCCCAGCGATGATCTCCTGCCGTACGAGCAGCGGCTGTTTGACGGCCTCTTCAAAGACGGCGACAGCGTGCTGCTGTCGTCACTGCGGGGGAAGTTCCAGCCGACGCTGAAGGGTGCCGAAGACCTCCTCTACAAGGACGCCACCGAACGTGGCTGGTTCGTCGCGGATCCGTCGCGGGTCCGCACGATGTACGCCGGCCTCGGCTGCGTGACCGCGGCGATCGGGATCGGGCTCGTGTTCTTCCTCGGGCAGCTGCTTGGGTGGGGACTGGTCGGCGTGGCGATCGTGCCCGTTGGTCTCGCGCTCCTGCTGATGAATCACGCCATGCCGGCGCGCACGGCGACCGGCGCCGCGCTGTTCGCGCAGACGCTCGGGTTCAAGCGCTACATGGACACCGCCGAGACGGACCGCGCCGCGTTCGCCGAGAAGGAGGGCCTGTTCACGGCGTACCTGCCGTATGCCGTGATGTTCGGGAGCGTCGAGAAGTGGCTGCGGGCCTTCTCCGGGCTGGATACGGCGAAAGCGGTGTCGGGCTTCTACGTCGGCCCGGGTGCGTTCAACGCGCTCGCGTTCTCCAACAGTTTCGGCTCGTTCTCGAGCACGCTCGCGTCGACGGTCGTCGCCACGCCCGCGGGGCGCGGCGGCAGCGGCTTCTCGGGCGGCGGCTTTTCCGGCGGTGGTGGCGGCGGTGGGGGAGGCGGTAGCTGGTGAGCGGGCCGGAACCGCAGGCCCTCGCCCAGCGCGTCGAGGATCGGATGGCGACGTACTCGGTGCCCGGGGTCGCCATCGGCGTCGTCGATGCGGATGGGCCGCGCGCGTGGGGCTTCGGGGTGACGAACGTGGACCATCCGCTCCCGGTCGATCCCGACACGGTGTTCGAGATCGCGTCGATCACCAAGACGATGACCGCGACGGTCGCCGCCCGTCTCGCCGCTTCAGGCCAGCTCGATCTCGACGCGCCGGTCCGGCGCTACCTGCCCGAGTTCGCGGTCGCCGACGCGGCCGTCGGCGAGTCGGTGACCGTGCGCGACCTGTTCACCCACACCGCGGGCTGGTTCGGCGAGTACCTCGCGCCGACGGGCCGCGGCGACGACGCGATCGCGAAGGCCGTCTCGTCGATGGCCACGCTCGAGCAGGTCGCGCCGGTCGGGACGTTCTCGTACAACAACGTCTCGCTCATCGTGGCGGGCCGGGTCATCGAGGTTGTCTCGGGGCGCGCCTATCGCGACGCGGTGCGCGAGCTCCTGTTTGGGCCGCTTGGGATGGACCATTCGGCGTTCGACGCTGCGGACGTGCTGTACGAGCGCGTCGCGGCCGGTCACACCGTTCGTGATGGCCGGACCGTCCGCGTGCGCAACCGATTGAGCGACAGCAGCAGCGGCGATCCGGTCGGCGGCGTGCGCTCCACGGTCAACGATCTGCTGCGCTACGCGCGGTTCCACCTCGGCGACGGGACCGCGCCGGATGGGACGGCGATCCTTCCCGCGGGAGCTCTGCGGGCGATGCGCGAGCCACGCGTTCCGACGGGGCAGCTCAGCCAGGTCGGCTTGAGCTGGTTCCTCGACGACCGTGGCGGCACGACGGTCGCGACCCATGGCGGCGCGACGGTCGCGCACATGAGCCAGCTGGCGCTCGTCCCCGATCGGGGCGCCGCGGTCGTGATCCTCACGAACGGCGCGAACGGCGTGCGGCTCTGCGCGGACCTGCAGGAGTGGCTGTTGCGGGACTGGCTCGGCCTGCCCGCGCGCGCGACGCCGGCGATCCTCGAGCGCCAGCCCGACCTCACGCCGTACGCCGGGCGCTACTGGGCGCCGCTGTCCGACGTCGAGCTGTCGGCGCAGGACGGCGCCCTGGTCATGCGCATCACCTGGAAGGGCAGCGTGGCCGAGCGGCCGACGCCGCCGCCCCTGGCACTCGCGTTCACCGGGGCGGACACCGTCGTAGCGGCGGCGCCGTCGGATGCGCCACCAGTGGCCGACTTTCTCCGGAATCCGGAGGGGGCGGTCGAGTACTTCCGATGGGGCGGCCGGGCCCGCAAGAAGGTCGGCTGACCTGAACACCGAGCCCGCACCAAAGCGTCCCGCTGCCGCAACCCAGCCCGGCCGCGAGCGTGCCTACCATCCGAGAGGCCCACAAACGCAGGTAGAGGGAGAGCCTTCATGAGCGTGTATCGCGCGGAATACATCTGGATCGACGGGTCGAAGCCCACCCCGAAGCTCCGTTCCAAGGCGAAGGTCGTGCCGATCGGCGAAGCGCCGCCGGTCTGGGGCTTCGACGGCTCCAGCACGAACCAAGCGCCCGGCAAGAACTCCGACTGCGTGCTGAAGCCGGTGTTCGTCTGCCCGGATCCGATCCGCGGCGGCGAGAACAAGCTCGTCATGACCGAGGTCCTGCTCACCGACATGTCGCCGCACCCGACGAACACCCGCGCGGCGAACGCCGAGCTGGCGAAGAAGTACGCGGCGGACGACACCTGGTTCGGGATCGAGCAGGAATACACGTTCTTCGACGGCTCGCGGCCGCTCGGCTTCCCGGAGAACGGCTTTCCGCCGCCGCAGGGCGGCTACTACTGCGGCGTCGGCGCGGATGAGGTCTTCGGCCGTGAGGTCGTCGAAGCCCACTTGGACGCCTGCATCAAGGCCGGCCTGAAGATCGCGGGGATCAACGGCGAGGTCATGCCCGGACAGTGGGAGTTCCAGATCGGGCCGATCGGCGCCCCGGCCATCGGTGACCACCTGTGGATCGCGCGCTGGCTCCTCTACCGAGTGGCGGAGGACTTCGGCATCAGCGCCACGCTCTATCCGAAGCCGGTCCGCGGCGACTGGAATGGCGCCGGCGCGCACACGAACTTTTCGACGAAGGCGATGCGCGCGAATTACGACGCGTGCGTCGCGGCGGCCGAGGCCCTCAAGACCCGGCACGATCTGCACATCCAGAACTACGGCTACGCGATCGAGGAGCGGCTCACCGGCCTGCACGAGACCGCGTCGTACAAAGACTTCAGCTACGGCGTGTCGGATCGCGGCGCTTCGGTGCGGATCCCGTGGCAGGTCGCGGTGGACCGCAAGGGATACATCGAGGATCGCCGCCCGAATGCGAACTGTGACCCCTACGTCGTGACCAAGCTGATCATCGAGACCGTGTGCGGCGCGGCCGAGAAGCGACGGCCGACGCTGGTCGCCGCCAAGCGGCCGACCCGGGTCGGCGCAAAGGCGAAGCGCACGGCGGCGTAGCTCCCGCTCCTTCGTTGGTGGCGGCGGCGCGGGCGCAGTGCCCGCGCCGTTCCATACTCAGCAGATGAGCGACTGGCTGCCGCTGCCATACGGCGAGTGGCACGAGACTCGGGACACGCTGCACCTCTACACCCAGATCGTCGGTTCGCTGCGGCTCGCCCTCGCGCCGTTCGAGCCGCATTGGATGAACGTCGCGCTCTACCTCACGAGTCGCGGGCTCACCACGTCGCCGATGCCGGTCGGCTCGCGGACGCTCGACGC
>DASUSA010000289.1:0-2454 GCA_036375335.1 Candidatus Limnocylindria bacterium | reverse complement strand
CGATGGGCCGTGGCGCGTTCGCCGCGTGCAGCCCGTCGATCCCGTCGCGGACGACCTCATGCAGCGGCGCGATGTCGCCGGCGATGACGGGCCGGCCGGCACACCAGGCCTCGAGATACGTGTGGCCGAAGGTCTCGTGGTCCGACGGCATCGCGAACATCGTCGCTCGCGCATACGCCTCGGCCTTGCGCGCCTCGCTCACGATGCCCGGCTCCGACCAGCGCGGGTCGGCCAGCGGCGCCGGCCCGAGGACGCGGCGCTGCCCGATGACCACGAACCGCGCGTCCGGGCGCTCGCGCCAGACCAGCCGCGCAGCGTCGCGCAGCGCGTCGTACCCCTTGTATCGCTCCTTCCGCCCGACGAAGAGGATCTCGGCCGGCTCGGGCTCGCGCGCGGGGACCGGCGCCCACATGATCGGTCCGACGCCGGTGGCGAACGTGCGCCGCGCACCGTGGGCTCGATACCAGCCCGCTTCCCATTCGGTCAGCCCGATGACGGCCTCGTCGCGTCGGTAGCGCGCGAGGTCCGCGGAGCCGTCGCCGGAGAACGGCTGGCCCGGATGGACCAGCGGCGTCTCGACGAATGCCGCGCCGGACCGGCGGGCCGCGCGCTCGTATGGCGCGGCCCACTCGCGGGCGAGGCAATGGACGACGTCCGCGCCGGCCATCGCGCTCGCGAGCCGATCCGAGCTGATGAGCGATACCGGCAGGACCGCGTCGAGAAGCGCCGTCGGGCTCGCGATGAATCGATAGGTGAGACCCTCGTCCTCGATGGTGACGTCGCCGGGACCGGCGGCGTACACCCGATCGGGGATCCCGGCGCGGCGGTGGTGTGGCCGGAGGCCGACGAGCGTCACGGCGTGACCGCGATCCCGCAGCGCCGCCGCGAGCGCGCGCGCCTGGGCTTCGGATCCGCCAATGGTCGAAAGGAGCTTCTTCGCGATGACGACGCGCATCCGGCCGAGCCTACGCGGCGGTCGTGGCCTTCTCGGACCCCACGGCGATCGCGTATGCCGCCTCGACGCGATCGATGACCGCGTCCCAGCTCCAGCGCGCGGCGACCTTCGCGCGGCCCCGCTCGCCCATCGCTCGCGCGGCCGGCGGATCGTCGAGTAGTTGCAGGATGGCGCGGGCGACCTCGTCCGGGCGCTGACGGACGACGAGGCCGTCGATGCCGTCAGCAATGACCTCGCGCAGCGCCGGAATGTCGCCGCCGATGACCGGCTTGCCGTGCAGCCAGGCCTCGAGGTACCCGAGCCCGAACGTCTCGTGCCGCGACGGCATCGCGAAGGCCGATGCGGCCTCGAGCGCGGCGTCCTTGTCGGTCGCCGATGCGTTCTCGAGGTGGATCACCCGGTCGTCCGCGTAGCGCTGGAAGTCGTCGAAGAACGTCGAGTAGAACCCCGGCAGCCCGATGAAGACGAAGCGCGTGTCGGGGTGGGTCCGCCAGACGGTCTCCATCGAGTCGAGGAGCTGGATGTAGCCCTTGTACCGCTCCTTGCGTCCGACGTACAGGACGATCGGCGCGTCCCCGGGGATCCCGTACTTCGCGCGGAACCCGGCGGCATCGCCGGTCCCCGTGGCGTTCGGCCCCATCCCGGTCGTGGCGAGTCGCGCGCCGTCGATCCCATGCGCGGCATACCACTCGCGCTCCCAGTCGGTCATCGTGGTGATGGCAGCCGCACGCCGGTAGCGCGCGAAATCCGGGGCGGTGTCGCCGCCGTGGAACTGGCCGGCGTGGGCCAGCGGCGTGAGGACGAGCGGGATGCCCAGCTCTTCGGCAACGTCGATGCTCGAGTCGAGGTACTCGCGGCCCACGTTGTGGATGAGGTCGCGGTCCTCGGCGTACCGCTCGAGCAACTCACCCCGCATCAGATCGACCAGGGTTGTCGCGTCCGCCGCCATTCCGAAGATCCCGCCGCGCGGCTTCACCTGCACGACCTCGACGCCCTGATCGATGAAGACGCGGTGGTCGTCGTACGCCCGCGGCCCGAAGGACGCACCGCTGTACGTGGCCTCTTCCTTCTCCGCTGGCCACGCGCACACGACGCGGACGTCGTGCCCGCGCGCGGCCAGACGCGTGGCGAACTGGTACGCGAGACTCTCGGATCCGCCGATCGGGCCGAAGCCCCGTTTGGTGAAGAGCAGCCTCATCTGCAGCGAGTCGGACGCACGAGCGATGCCAGCTCGCCTGCTACGAAGCGGCCGCGGAGTCTTCGACGCCGAGGAACTTGAACCACTTTCGCTCCCCAGCGCGAATGTAACTGGAGAACAGGTAGCTCGGAGTCGACGGCGGCCGGAAGGGCGAGCGGGCGAGCGTCATGTGCGATTCCTGCAGGGTGCGTCCGCCCTTTTTGTGATTGCAGCCCTTGCACGCGGCGACAACGTTTTCCCAGGTGTGCTGGCCACCACGATGGCGCGGGATCACGTGGTCGAGGGTGAGGTCGTGGCCGCG
>DASUSA010000288.1:0-4786 GCA_036375335.1 Candidatus Limnocylindria bacterium | reverse complement strand
ACCTCCCGCCCGAACCGCTCGCGTTCATCGCGTTCGTGATCACCGAAGGCATCGTGATCATGACCTTTGCGCTGCTGCTCTCGACGCGCCTCTCCGGGATGGTCGGCGGCGTCATCGCACTGGTCTTGTTCGGACTGGGCTGGATCGGCGGGATCGTCGGCGGCATCGGCGCCGCGTTCGACAACGCCGGCATCACCCACGTCGGCACCGCGACGAAGCTCATCCTCCCGACGGACGGCCTCTGGCGCGGCGCGGTCTTCGCACTCGAGCCGCAGTCGCTCGTCGCGACCGGGACGCAGGCCGGGCCCGCCGCTGCAGCGAACCCGTTCTACGCGGCGGCCGCGGCCCCGCTGTCGTTCGAGCTCTATGTGGTCGGGTGGATCGCGGTCGTGCTCGCCCTCGCGATCGTGTCGTTCCAGACGCGCGAGCCCTGATCCGCGGGTACCTAGTCCGCCGGGCGGTCGTCCGCCACGATGAAGGTCTTGCCCGAGCCGAGGACCGCGTAGTGGGTCATGTCCGTCCCGGGCCTCGCGCCGTGCCAGTGCCGCTCGCCGGCCGGGATGTACGCGACATCGCCGGCGCGAACGGTCTGCTCCTCGTGCTCGGTCGCGACGATCCCCTCGCCTGCGGTGACGATGAGGATCTGGTCGGTCGTGTGCGTGTGCAGCCTGTTCCGCGCGCCGTCGCGGAAGGTGACCTCGGTGAGCCGGAGGTCCCGCGCCTCATCGCCGATGACCGACTGCCGATCCACGGCGCCGATGAAGATCTCGCCGGTATCACGCCGGCGCTTGTCCGGACCCGGACGCTCGATGCGCATGTGCTGAAACTAGCAAACGCCGCCCGGCACTCGGCGGATCCGAGAGCCGGGCGGCGAAAAGCTGACCTGGCGCGTCGCGGTGACTAGGCGGCGATCGCCTGGATGAAGTCCAGAAGCGACTTCGTGTTCGTCGGGGTGCTGAAGATCTTCGGGCCTGCGTACACGATGAGGACGAGGACGATGAGGATGAGCAAGATGATCCCGATGATCATGCCCGCGCCGAAACCGCCGTCGCCTGAAGTGTTGCCACCGGGCGTGTTGATGTTCGTCTGACCCATAGCGCTGGTTCTCCTCTCACAAAAGCCGCGCTACGGATTCCCGTGCGCTTCCGGAGGACACAAGCAGGCTTGATGCCAAATCCGGCGACTAGAACGGCCCGGCAAGCTCCGGCGGGGCGAAGAGGTCAGCCGGCTGCTGCCACCACTGGTCGACCAAGCGACCGCCTGCCCGGGCGAGCAGCGCCGCGAGCGTGTCGGCCGGCTGGCCGCCTGCCGCCGCCACGATGACGACCCGGCCGGCCGCGAGCTCGGCACGGTAGCGCCCGCGGACCTCTCGCGGCAGGCGGTGGCCGAGAAGGTGGAGCAGCCGGAACGGTCCGCGCTCGTCCTTCGCGGGGTACCAGGCCCGCTCGCCCGCGATCCGCGAAGCGCGCGACGCATCGCGCGCGATGACCGAGATCTCCTGCGGCCGCACGTCCGACTCCGCGAGGATCCCGATGGCCGCTTCCGCGGCCGCTTCGTCCTCGAACGACGCGGCCGCGACCATTCCGCCGGCGACATCGGGGAGATACGAGGACACCGCCACTACGCGCGCCAGAGTAGGACAGGGATCCGCATCTCGTCCGCGGTCATGCCGCCGTGCGCGCCACGATGGAGCACCACCTGGCCGTCCACGCGCACGACGCTCGCGGCGCGATCGTCACTGAGCATCGCGAGCACCTCGCCGATGCGCCTGCGCGCGAGGGCCGGATCGCCACGGCCGAACAGCCCCGCCTCGATGGCCTCATCGCGGTCGATCAGGAGGAACATTCCGGGATACGCATGCTCGAGGTACCCCTTCACCTCGGCGGCGCGATCGGTGTGCAGGAAGACCAGGCGCGGCTCGCCGGCGATCGGATTCCGGAGCAGTGTGCGCAGCTCGCGGTCGGCCTCGAGATCGATGAGCCGAGCCGGGTCCACGCTCGCGTGGCCGTGGTCGGCCGTGAGGATCACGAGCGTGTCGCCCGCATCACGATCGCCGAGCGCACGCTCGAGGTCACGGTCGAGGAGCGCGGCCTCGGCGGCGTGCTCTGGACCGCGCGGGCCGTACCAGTGGGCGACGGTGTCCACGCCCGCCCAGTACGCGTAGATGTAGAGCGGTGAATCGTCCTCCGCGCGGCCGTCGAGCAGCTGGCGTACGCGCACGCCCATCGTGGACGGCAGGAGGTAGCCGACGTACGTTGCCTCGGCGGCGTGCATGCGCGTCATCGCCTCGTTGCGGAAGATCTCGGGCTCGACGATGTACGAGCGGCCGCCGTGATCTCGGATGGCCTTGTGGATCGATGGCACCTTCGCGTATTTCCGAGGATCGACCGAGCGATCGTCGAAGAACGAGCCGCGCCGCTGCGCGGCGGCACCCCAGCGAAGCATCTGGACGACCGTCACGAACTCCTCGAGCCAAAGGAAGTACGCGATGTTGCCGTGCTCCTGCGGCGTCCGCGCGGTCTGCATCGTGGTGACCGCGGCGGCCGTCGTCGAGGGGAAGATCGTGGTCGCGTCGATCAGCTGCGCGGCGTCACGACGCGCGGCGCGCTCGAGGATCCGCGCGATGAACGGGACGTCGCCGGCCTTCGCGAGCCGCTGGAGCTGCTCGCTGCCGAGCCCGTCGCAGAGCACGACGACGATGTTCCGCACTCCGGACAGCAGCTCTGGGTCAATCCCGCGGAGGGGCGCCGGATCGGCGGGACCGCGCGCGCCGCAGAGGTCGAGGACCGTCGCCGCGACGTTGACCAGCCCGCCCCCGTCGTAGTCGGGCAGCTGGAAGCCGCGCGCGCGAAGCTGCTCGCGGAGGGCGTTGGGCATCGGGGCACGATACGCGAGCGGCGCGCTAGACGGCTTCGGGCCACGCCTCAGCACGGACCTCGCGCGCGCCGGCACCATCGAGGACCTGTGCCGCGAAGTCGCATTCCTGATCGGAGCACTGCACCGAGACGAACGCGCCGCCGTTCTGCACGACCCGGGAGAACAGATGCGCGTCCGGTGAATGGCGGCCGCTCGTACGGCCGATGACGAAGCCGATCGCGGCCATCCCGCCGACCACGCCGATCGCACCGACGATGAGACCGACCGGATCCGTCGCGAGGTTACCCCACGCCGCGAAGCCGACCACGACGACAGCTCCAAGGACAACACCGAGGATGCCGCCCTCGAGCGCATAGGTCTTGCCCCCGACCTCGGCGGCGCGCGACGGATCGTCGCCGGTCATCTGCACGCGGTCGGCATCGAAGCCGGCAGCGTCCAGGGAGCGCATCGCCTCAACGGCTGTGCGGTCATTGCTGAAGATGCCGACGATGGTCTTGAGCGGAGTCGTATCGCTGACGACGGCCTGAGCCATGCGACCCGGTGTCGCATGGCGCGTGCCTAATCGGGCTCGAATCGCCGCCGAACGCGCGCCAACTCCGCAGCCAGGTCCGCCGGTGCCGCGATCGGCGGGGAACAGACCGTCCCGACGCAGACATAGGCCGCGACGTGATCCGGCGGATACCCGCGGGCAGCGATCCGCTCGCTATCTCGCCCGGGCACCAGCCACTGGCGGGCGCCGTTCGGGTCGTCGCTCGCGAGCACGACCTGCCAGAGGGCTCTGGCGACCGGGTCCTCGGCCGGGCCGACCACGACCGCGAGGCGCGGCTCGCCCAGCGCATGGGCCACCGCCGAGCCGAACGCGGCCGCGAACTGGCCCCACTGCCGGTATTCGCCGACGAAACCGCGCAGCGCGCGAAGGGCGCTGTCGCGCCACCCGCTGTCTCCGGTGAGCACGCCCAGGCGCAGCAGCGCGTCGGCCATCGCGGCACCGTCCTCGATCGGCTTCTCGCGCGTCGCCAGGCGCCCCGGCGCCTCCCGCTCGGGCGCGTCCCAGAAGCCGCCGGCGGCGAGGTCCTCGAGGTTCCGGCGCATCGCGCCAGACATGTCGGCCGCGGCTGCGAGCGCATTCGGATGCTCGCCGGTCTCGTACTCGTCGAGGATCGTGCCGATCGCCGCGCTGTAGTCCGCGAGCAAGCCGCGCAGCTCCGGGCCATCGCCACGGTCGAAGTGAGCGAGCGCGGTCCCGTCCCACATCCGCGAGCCGAGCGAGCGCATCACCGCGACCGCGCGGTCGTGCGGACCGTGCTCCCCGAGGGCGTTCGCGGCGGAGAGGTACGCCCCGGCGGCGAGCGCGTTCCAGCCGGCGTAGACCCGCCGGTCCACGAACGGCGCGCCGTGCGCCGCACGGCCGGCGGCGTCCAGGGTGTAGTAATGCTCGTCCGCGTCCTGCGACCCGGAGAACGCGTGCACGTCATCGCGCCACAGCACGGTGTCCATCCAGCGCATCACGTCGCGGGCGATCCGGTCATAGCCGGCCGATGGGAACGTGCGGTGCGCCTCGCTGTAGATCGCGAGCAGCTCCGCATTGTCCTCAAGCATCTTCTCGAAGTGCGGGATGCCCCACGCGCGCGTCGTGGAGTAGCGGAAGAAGCCGCCCTCGATCGGGTCGTACATCCCGCCGGAGGCCATCGCCCCGAGCGTCTTGTGGAGCATCGCCGCGACGTCGCCGCGCTGGGTCCGCCGGTACTCGTCGATGAGGAAGCGGAGCAGCTTCGGCTGGGGGAACTTCGGCTCGCGCCCGAAGCCGCCGTACTCGGAGTCGTACTGGCCGCGGATGAGCGCGCCGATCGCGCCGACGATCGACCAGTCGAGGTCGCCCGGCCTCTGCGCGTGAGCGTCCGCCTCGTGC
>DASUSA010000287.1:0-2269 GCA_036375335.1 Candidatus Limnocylindria bacterium | reverse complement strand
CAGGAGCGCGCCCGCGACGCCCTGGAGGATCCGGAAGAGGATCAGCAGCTCCATGTTCGGCGCGAGGCCGCAGAGTAGGCTCGTGATGAGGAAGCCGGCCAGGCCGAACGTGAACATCCGCTTCCGGCCATAGAAGTCATTCAGTGCGCCGGCCAGGATGAGCAGCGCCGAGACCGTGAGGAGGTAGCCGTTGTAGATGTACGACTGCCCCTCGAGGACGCCGAACAACGTGCTCGGCAGCTCACGCCCGATCTTCGGCAGTGCGACGTTCACGACGGTCGAGTCGAGGAACACGATCCCCGAGCCGAGGATCGCCGCGATCAGGGTCCAGCGCTGTTTCGGAGTCAACTCGGCGCGCACCACTGCAGCTCGTGCGCGGACGCGCCGGGATACGTGAGCTCCCCGGCGTCGATCCCGATCGCAAGCCGGTTTGAAGGCGGCGCCAGCGGGCACACCCACTGCGGGTCGTAGTGGCAGCTCGGGTGGTACGCGAAGTTGAAGTCAAGCCGCAACGTCACGCCGTCGCCGCCCAAGTCGGCGCCCTTGGCGGTGTCGAGGAGATAGCGGCCGCCGCCGTACGTCGTCTGGCCACTCGTCAGATCGCGGAACGGCAGGAACACGCCGCCCCCGTACGCGTCGAGCCAGAAGACCTCAAGCGATCCGACCGGCAGGTCGACCGCGCCGAAGCGCACGAACGGGATGACGTCGCCGGTGCTCGTTCCCACGTCGTAGCGCTCGTGCGGCAGCGGCCGCACCGACGCGCTGAACGCGAATGCCGGGTCGTAGGCCTTGTAGGCGAGGCCGATGAACTTCGCGCGCTCGTGCGCCGGCAGCGCCGATTGCGGATGTGTCCCGAAGAGCTTGTCCCGCCCGCTCCGCCACGCCGAGTGCGCCGCGGTCGGATCGTCGGCCAGGAGCCCGCGCACCCCCGCGTACAGCGTGTTCACCCGACGGCGGTAGTCGAGGAGCTCGAGGTACGACTCCTCGGTCATCGGAGCTTCGCCGCGGCCGCGCCGAACAGGCCGCTCAGGACGCGCGCCGTCGTTGGAAAGGCGTGGATTGTCTGGGCGAGCGTGTCGATTGGCGTGCCCAGCTTGATCGCGAGCACCGCGGCGTGGATCGCCTCGCCCGCTCCCTGGGCCGCGATGAACGCGCCGACGAGCCGCTTCCGCTTCCGGTCCACCACGATCGCGAGGTGGCCGCTCTCGGCCTCGACCAGGTAGCCCTTCGTGCTCTTGGGAAATCCGGTCGTCTCCTCGAATGCGTCGATCCCCCGCTCCTGGGCCTGATCGAGGCGGAGGCCGACGGCCGCTGTCTCGGGGTCGGTGAAGACGACGCGCGGCGTGGCGCTGAAGTCGACCGTCACGTCGTCGCCGAGCGCGATGCGCGCCGCCATCTCGCCCTCGTAGTGGCCCAGGTGCGTCGACAGCTCGTGCCCGATCGGATCGCCGATCACGTAGACGTGCTCTGCGACGCGCAGCCGTTCGTCGACCGTGATCGTGTCGCCGCCGTCGTAGCTGACGCCGACGGTGTCGAGGCCGAGCGCCCCGAGGGCCTTCGCCGACGTGCGCCCGACCGAGAGTTGGATGACCGCGCCCGCGACCGACGTGCCATCCGAGAGCTCGACCACATGTTCGCCGCCGGGACCGGCCCTCGGCCTGATCCGGGCCGCCCGCGCGCCGTCGCGCACGTCGACCCCGCTCTTGCGGAGGACGTCGGCGAGGAACGCCGAGCTCTTCGGGTGATCGGTCGGATTGACCCGGCCGACGATCGCGGTGCGCACGCCGTACCGCGCGAGGTACTGCGCGATCTCGAGCCCCGACGGACCGGCACCGAGAATGACGATGCTCTTCGGCAGCTCGCGCAGGCTCGTGGCCTCGACGTTGGTCCAGTACCCCGCCTCCTCGAGCCCCTCGAGCTTCGGTACCTTGCCGACGGAGCCGACCGCGACGATGACGTCCTTGGCGTGAAGCTCGTGCCTGGTGTTCTCGTGCGTCACCGAGACCGCGCCCGGGCCGGTGAGCGTCGCGGTCCCGCGGAGCACCGACGCTCCGGCCTTCTCAAGGGCATGGACATGACTGCCGTCGTTCGGGGCCTCGGTCTTGATCCGATTGATCATGTAGTCGCGACGGTCCGAGGCCTTCGGCCAGGGGTAGTCGCCGCCGTGGGCCTTGACCTCAGCCGCGTGGAGCAGGGTCTTGGACGGCATGCAGGCCCAGAACGGACACGAGCCGCCGAACAGGTCGCGATCCACGATGGCCACCGATGC
>DASUSA010000286.1:0-2447 GCA_036375335.1 Candidatus Limnocylindria bacterium | reverse complement strand
CCTGCCGCTCGGCGTCGCCTGGTACTCCTTCAAGGTGTATGTGTCCCGGTCGAACGACGTGCGCGCCGAGAACGCGAAGCTCGCCGAGCTCAACGTCCTGTTCGAGCGTTCGAACGCCCGGCTGACCGAAGCGCACATCTCGATCGTCGGCGCGCTCCTGGGCTCCCTCGAGGCCAAGACGGCCGCCGGCACCGCCCATCTCGCGGCGACGATCTACCGCTCCGTCGCGGTCGCGAAACGTCTTGGCCTCGACGACACCGCCGTCGATGCGGTGCAGCTCGGCGCGCTGTTCCACGACCTTGGGAAGATCGCCATCTCCGACGGCATCCTGCTGAAGCCCGAACGGCTCACGGACGTCGAGTGGTCGGAGGTCCGCGCCCACCCGATCATCGGTGCGAGCCTTCTCGCGCAGATGCCGGAGCTGGATCACATCCGGCCGCTCATCCTCGCCCACCACGAGCGCTTCGACGGCCGCGGCTACCCTAACGGACTGACCGGCGACGCCATCCCGCGCGCCGCGCAGATCATCGCCGTCGCCGACGCGTACGAGGCGATCACCACGCCTCGCCCATACCGGCGCGCCGTCACACCCGAGGCGGCCGTGGCCGAGCTCCGAGCGTGCGCGGGCACGCAGTTCGACCCTGTGGTCGTCGAAGCATTCGTCGTCGAGCTCAACGTCGCGCCCACGAGCGAGCTCGAGCATCTCACCGTCTACCAGCGCGCCGTCGACGCGGTCCGGTTCACGGCGCGATAACGGTGGAGGCGACTCCCATGGTCCGAACGCTTCGCGCACTCGTCGTCGCGGTGCTCATCGGCGCGAGCCTGCTTGGCAACGGATCCGTCGCGGGCGCCGATACGCAGTCGGGCCACCAGCCCTTCAAGTCACCGCCCACGCGCATCGATATCACCTGGGAGTGACGCTCCTCCGCGCGTTGACCGAGAACACGCAGCTCCCGGCGCCGCCGCGCGCTCCCGCACCCGAGGATTTCCCGGCGGTCCCGGCGCTCGAGCCACCGCGCCTCCCGCCGTCGCGGGGCATCGGCCTCGTCATCGTGATCGCGCTGGTGCTCGCCGTGGCCGCGGTGATCAAGTGGCTCTCGGCAGGTTCGATCGAGACCGTCCCGCTGCTCTTCGTCGCGACGATCGCCGCCGCCTGGTGGCTCGGCAGGGGCCTTGGTGTGACGGCCGCTGTCGCCGGCGGCGCCGCGTGGACCGCGGCGGCGTTCGCGCCGGCCCCGACGATCGGCACATCGATTAGCGCGGCGGTGCTCGTCGCGGGGCTTGTCGGGATCGCGATCGCGGTCTCCGCGGCTCGGACCCGCGAGCAGCGCCTCCGCATCGAGGAGCTGCGCCGCGAGCAGGCCCGCATGATCCTGGCGGTTCAGCTCCGCGAATCCGTCGTGAGCATCGATGTCGCCGTCCCGCTTCTGGCCGACCCGATGAAGCTCGACCGCGCGCAGGGCGCGGCGTTCGATCAGATCCGCCGCCACGCTCGCGGCCTCACCCGGCTGGCGAACGACCTGCTCACGCTCGATCAGATGGACACGCGGAAGATGGCGCTGACGATGGTGCCGGTGGATCTCGCGGCGTTCGTCCTCGAGATCACCGAGCAGCGCGTGCCGCACGATCGCGCGACGATCGTCACGCCATCCACGCCCGTCGAGGTCCAGGCGGATCCGGAGCGGCTCCGCCAGCTCCTCGACCACCTGCTGCAGAACGCGCTCAAGTTCTCGCCGGCGAGCGCCGGGATCATGGTGAACGTGTCGGCGACGGCCGATGAGGCGCGGGTGGCGGTCCGCGATCACGGCGTCGGCCTCAGCCCGGAGGACATGCACGTTCTGTTCGCCCGGTACGGCCGCATCCGCGACGCGCGCACAGCGAACGTGCCGGGCATTGGCCTCGGCCTCTACCTCGCCAAGCTCATCGCCGAGGCGCATGGCGGCGATCTTCTGGCGGCGAGCCAGGGCCGCGGGCTCGGCGCCACGTTCACCGTCGTGTTGCCGCTCGCGGGCCGCCCACGCAACCTGCGCGCGCAGCGCCAGCTCCCCGCGTCGAGCTTCTGGGATTAGGTCGGGCTCAGCCGATCACCTCCTGCGCGGCCTCGAGCCGCTCGAGGGTGCGCTCCTTGCCCAGCAGCACGATCGATCCGTAAAGCGGGGGACCGACCTTCCGTCCAGTGATCGCGGCGCGCATCGCGATCGTGAGATCGCGTACCGACCAGCCCACGTCCGTCGCGACGGCGGCGATAGCCTGCTCGATGCGCGCCTCGGTGAACGGATCCAGGAACCGCAGGGCGACGGTCACCCGGCTGAGCGCCGTGACCGTCTCGTGCGGCTCGCGCTTCTTCGGCACGAGGATCGAGCGGTCCCGCTCCAGGGCGTCGGTGAACAGGAACGCGATCTGCTCCTTCGCTTCGGCGAGGGTCTGCATCCGCTCTTTGATCAACG
>DASUSA010000285.1:0-4569 GCA_036375335.1 Candidatus Limnocylindria bacterium | reverse complement strand
CGCCGCCTGGATGGCGTCCTCGCGCGCCGTGGCGTAGCGCGTTCGGCGGACCGGCATCGGCGTCGCGACGACGTCGCGCTCGGCCACGTCCTCGGGAAGCTCGATGTGCGTAGCGCCGGGCCGCTCCAACCGTGCCGTGCGGAACGCGGTACGGATCACCTCGGGTGCGCCGTCAGGCAGCTCGATCCGCGCGCCCCATTTCACGACCGGCGCGAACACGCCGAGCACGTCGACGTATTGATGCGAGCGCTTGTGGATCCGCTCCAGCCCGGCCTGTCCGGTCAGCGCGACGAGCGGCGCGCCGTCGAGCGTCGCGTCCGCGACGCCGGTGAGGAGGTTGGTCGCGCCGGGTCCGAGCGTCGCGAGGCACACGCCGGGATATGAGGTAAGCCGGCCAGCGACGTCGGCCATGAACGCCGCGCCCTGCTCGTGCCGGACGATGACCTGCGTGATCTTCGCGCTGTCCTCGAGCGCGAGGCCGAGCGCAAGGGTCTCTTCGCCCGGGAGCGCGAACACGTGGCGGACGCCTTCGTTCTCGAGGCACGCCACGACGAGCTCGGCGACGTTCACCGGCGCGCGACCCCTGTCAGCGCTGCGATCGTTATTCGGCGTTCGCGACGGGCGGCTGCTTCGCGGGACCGATCCAGATCGTCTGAATGTTCGTGAACTCGCGGATCCCGAAACTCGAGAGCTCGCGGCCATACCCGCTCTTCTTGACCCCGCCGAACGGGAGGCGCGGGTCGGAGGCGACCATCCCATTGATGAAGACCGATCCCGATTCGATGCGCCGCGCGAGCACTCGCGCGGCCGTCTCGTCGTTCGTCCAGATCGCGGCGCCGAGCCCGTACGGCGAGCGGTTCGCGACGCGGACGGCCTCATCGGCATCACTCACCGCGAGCAGCGCAGCCACCGGCCCGAAGGTCTCCTCCTTCAGCACCGGCATCTCTTCGGTGACGTCGGCGAGGAGCGTCGGCTCGTAGAACCAGCCCGTGCCGTCGCGCGGCTTTCCACCCACGACGACCCGCGCTCCCATGCGCACCGACGCGGCGACCTGCCGCTCGAGGGCGTCGCGCAGATCTTCGCGCGCGAGCGGGCCGACCTGCGTGGCGGGGTCGAGCGGATCGCCGACCCGCAGCGCGCGGATCGCGTCGGCGAAGCGCCGCTCGAACTCGGCCGCGACCGGCGCTTCGACCAGGAACCGCTTGGCCGCGATGCACGACTGGCCCGCATTCTGGAATCGGGCTTTCGCGGCGGTCTCAGCCGCGGCGCCGAGGTCGGCGTCGCGGAGCACGATGAACGGGTCGGAGCCGCCCAGCTCGAGGACCGCCTTCTTGACCGCGCGTCCCGCGAGCTCCGCGATGCGGGCGCCGGTCGTGGTGCTGCCGGTGAGCGTGACCGCGCGGACCCGGTCGTCGGCGATGAGCGGCTCCACGTCCGCACCGGATAGAAGGAGCGTCCGCAGCAGCGCCGGCGGGAAGCCGGCGTCGCGAACCGCCTCCTCGATGGCGAGCGCGCACTGCGGCACGTTCGAGGCATGCTTCAGCAGCACGCCGTTGCCGGCCATGAGCGCCGGCGCGAGGAACCGGATGACCTGCCAGAACGGGTAGTTCCACGGCATCACCGCGAGGATCACGCCGAGCGGCTCGAAGGCGACGTAGCTCGCGCGGGCGCTCGTCTCGACGGGCTCGTCGGCCAGGTACTCGCCAGCGTGGTCGGCGTAGAAATCGCAGGTCCAGGCGCATTTTTCGATCTCCGCCAACGCCTCGGTGATCGGCTTGCCCATCTCGGTGGTGATCAGCCGGGCATAGCGGTCGTTGCGGTCACGGAGTACCCGCGCCAGCAGATGCATCCGCACGGCGCGCTCGGGGATCGGGACCCCACGCCACGTGCGGAACGCCGCCTCGACGGCCTCGATCGCGGCGCTGACGTCGGCGCTCGAAGAGGGGTCGAAGCGGGCGCGGACGGTCTCGGTGGCGGGCTCGATGGACTCGATCGTCGTCACGCGCGAGACCTAGGCGGCGGCTTCCTTGCGCGGACGGCGGCCCCGCGGGCCTGCCGCGAAGTCCGGCTTCGCGACATCGATGATCCGGTGCGTGTAACCGTGGACGGCGAGCTCGTGCGCGTCACGCTCGGCGGCCGCGGCGAGCAGCAGCTTCAGGGTCTTGTCGTCGGCGGGGGTGAAGACCACGTCACAGTCCATGGTGGCGCGGCAGGGAAGTCCTGACGTCTTCATTCGGTGTGGTTCCTCCAATTACTGGCCGGTGGACCGGTCGGTCGGGCAGCCGCGGGGGTTGAAGGGAGCGGCTGGCTCACAAGGACGGTGCGGCGCTGGTTCGAGGTCAAGGATACCACACTGATAGTTGCCGCAGCAACATTCACCGCGCAGGTGGCTGCCCTGCATAGTTAGCCGAGATGTCGACCGTCGCCCGGCAAATCGGCCAGCGCCTGCACGCCGCGGGCATCCGCCAGGTCTTCGGGCACCCGGGAGGGGAGGTCGTCGACCTCATCGAGGGCTTCCGGGCCGCCGGTCTGGAGTTCGTGCTCGCCAAGCACGAGACGGATGCCGCGTTCATGGCCGAGGCGATGGCCAGCAGCACCGGCCGGCCCGGCGCGTGCCTCGCCACACTCGGGCCGGGCGCGACGAACCTGGTCACCGGAGTCGCCCACGCCTACCTCGACCGGTCTCCGTTGATCGTGCTCACCGGCCAGCTGCCGGGCGACCGCTATGAGATGGTGACCCACCAGAAGCTCGACCTGCGGGCGCTGTTCGCCCCGATCACGAAATGGCAGGCCCGCGTGAGCGCGGCGAATGCCGGGGCGGTGACCGATCGGGCCCTCCGCGTCGCGCTCGATCCCCGGCAGGGGCCGGTGTTCCTCGAGATGCCGAGCGACGTCCCGTCGCAGGATGCTCGGCGCGGCGATCCGGACACCGAGTCGCTCGATGTGCGGCGCGCGTCAGCGGCGCCGGATCCGGGATCCGTCGCGGCGGCGGTCGCGCTGTTGCGCACGAGCCGCCGACCGGTCTTGTTCGCCGGCCTCGACGCGCTCGACGCCGGGTCGGCGGAGCCGCTCCGGCGGTTCGTCGAGGCGTGGGGGATCCCGACCATCCTGTCCCCGAAGGCGAAAGGCCTGCTGCGTGACGACCATCCGCTGTCGGTTGGGACGATCGAGGGCCTCGGCAGCGCGAAGCTGTACGAGTGGGTCGCCGGCCGCGACCTCGTGGTGATGCTCGGGTTCGACCCAGTCGAGTTCGACCGGGACTGGACGTCGGCAGCGCCGGTGATCCACGTGAGTCCGCTCCCGAACATCGACCGTCACTACCGGAGCGCCGTCGACGTCGTCGGCGCAGTCACCGCCACGCTCGATGCGCTCGGCGCCTCGGCGGAGCCGAGGGAGACGGCCGACGCGGCGCGCTTCCGCGAGGAATTCCGGCGCTTCGTGCGCCCGGCGCGCGACGGGCTCACGTCGCAGGACGTGCTCGGCGCGCTCCGCGCGGCGCTGCCCGAGGACGCCCTGGTGTCCTGCGACGTCGGATTCAATAAGTCCGTCTCCATCCAGTGCTGGCCGGCGTACGCGCCGCGGACGTTCTTCGTTTCGAACGGGCTCTCATCGATGGGCTACGGGCTCCCCGCCGCGATCGGCCTCAAGCTCGCGCATCCCGACCGTGCGGTGGCCTGCATCCTCGGGGACGGCGGCTTCGCGATGAGCCTCGCCGAGCTCGAGACCGCTGTGCGGCTCGGGCTCGCCCTGACCGTCGTCGTGCTCGCAGACGAGGCGCTCCAGCAGATCAAGGCCGGTCAGGAGCGCAAGGGCTTCCCGGTGACCGGCACGACCTTCGGCGCGCTCGACTACCGCGCGCTCGCGACGGCGTTCGGCGCGGACGGGGTCGAAGCCCGCACGCTCGATGAGTGCCGTGACGCGTTCCGCGCCGCCGCGCGATCGACCCGCGTGACCCTCGTCGCCGCGCACGTCGATCCGACGGGATACCGGCTCTAGGGCTCGCGGGCGGCGCCGCGCTCGCGTCCCGCTCCCGTCACGCGACACGGGCCGAGGGCCATCCGCCGTACCATCCGTCGAGTCCATGACGATCACCACGAACGCCGCCGCATCCGCGCTTCTGGAACGCAACCGAGCCCGGCTCGCGCGCGCCGAGGCGCAGCTGTCGCGCATCGGTGACGCGAAGCCGCCACTCACCGAGACGAATGTGCTGCGGCCGTTCAACGAGATCGGCATCGAGCTCGCCGGGGCGGCGAGCGAGTGTGGCCTGATGGCCGAGGTGCACCCGGATCCGGAGGTCCGTGCGGCCGCGGATACGGTCATCCAGGAGCTCTCCGCGTTCAGCACGCGACTGGGCCAGGACGGGCCGCTCTACGAGGCCCTCGGCGGGCTGGAGGGTGCGGCGCTCGATCCCGTCGCGCGACGCGTGGTGGAGCTCGCGCGCCGGGACATGCGCCGCACCGGCATCGAGCTCAGCCCGGCTCAGCAGGATCGGGTCCGGAGCGTGCGGGCCGAGCTGGTGAAGATCGAGCAGGAGTTCGCGAAGAACATCCGCGACGACGTCCGGGAGGT
>DASUSA010000284.1:0-3678 GCA_036375335.1 Candidatus Limnocylindria bacterium | reverse complement strand
GGCGATGAAGCGCCCGGACCCCTGGCTCGTCGCCGGCGCGATCCTGTGCGGCCTCCTCCTGTTCATCGCCGCCTACGGGGACCGGCTCGCGCCGAACGAGCCACTCTTCCTGATGGTCAACGGCCCGGCCGGCACGGAACGCCCGCTGCCGCCGGGTGAGCCGTTCGTGTTCGGTTCGGACGCGGTGGGCCGGGACCTCTTCAGCCTCGTCCTGGTCGGCGCGCGCACGACCCTCCTGATCGTGGTGCTCGCCGGCGCCGCGCGCCTGCTCGCTGGCCTGGGTCTCGCGATCGCCGCCAGCTGGCTGCGCCCGCTCCGGCTCCTGGTCGACGCGGCCGCCGACATCGCGTCCTCCGTGCCGTCAACGATCGTCGCGGTCTTCGCCGTGCTCGTGTTCGCGCGGCAGGGCGCTCCGGCGTTCGTGTTCGTCTCCGCGCTGCTCGTCACCGGGTGGGCCGGTCCGTATCGGGTCGTGCGCGCCGAGCTCGCGCGCCTGCGCGCGGCGCCGTACACCGAGGGAGCCGTCGCGCTCGGCGTGTCGCGGCGCCGCCTGTTCGCGCGCCACCACCTGCCGCACCTGGTGCCCATCCTGGCGCTCACCGCGAGCCAGCAGATCGCCGCCGCGCTCATCGCGCTCGCGGAGCTCGGGGTCATCGGCATCTTCGTCGGGCCGACGCGCTCGCTGAACCTCGCCGAGGCGATGCGGGTTGTGCCGGCGGGTATCGGCACGACGTTCCCGGTCCCCGATCTGCCGGAGTGGGGCGGACTCCTGGCGCTCGGGCGCGGGCTGCAGAACCTCTACGTCACCCGGTGGGCGTTCCTCGTCCCGGGCATCGCGATCGCGTTCGCCGCGATCGCGGTGACCCTGCTCGGGGTCGGGATCGCGCGGCAATACCGCCGCGGCACTTTGCTGCACGATCTGGCCACGGGCCGCGCGCTGCTCGTCGCGGTTCTGATCGCCGTGATCGTCGCGCCGGCGTTCGTCCTGCCGTCGCCGCATGCCGTGGCCGTCGAGCTCGGTGACGCCGCCCGCAGCCGCGCGGTCGTGGGCACCGATCCCGGGGCGGTGCTCGCGGATGCCCACCTCGCCGTCACGCCGGTCGACCTCACGAACACGCACGTGCAGCAGGTCGGAAGCGCGGTGCTGCAGGTGGATACGCCGACCGGTCGGGCGCAGTTCGTCGAGGGTGCGGGCGCCGACTTCACGGCCCTGCTCATCGGTGCGTCCGGCGGCGGCACCGTCGACGCGCCGCTCGTGTTCGTGGGCTGGGGCGTATCGCCCGCCGACTTCCCGCGGCAGCAGACCTCGGTGTTCTCATCGGGCGACTTCGGGACCGCGGTGTCGGATTGGCAGGACGACTACGCGCGGGTCGACGTGCGAGGCAAGGTGGTGCTCGTCCTCCGGCTGCCCAACATCCGCACCGGGCGGAACGCGGTCACCGCGCCGACGGCGGACGCGCTGATCGCGTCGGCATTGAAGCGCGGCGCGGCCGCGGTCCTGTGGGTCGATCCGACCCGGGACCAGATCATCGCGCGTGGCCAGCCGGATCCGTACCGTCGCCTCGTGAACGACGATCCGATCACGAAGATCGCCGGCCAGCCCGTGTTCCTCGTCACGACGGCCGTCGCCGACGAGTTGCTCGCGCCGGCCGCGATCCGCGCCAGCGAGGTCCTGCGCGCCCAGGCCCAGGGCGACGTGAGCACGACCGACGGCCGGTCGCTGGCCCGGGAGCTGCCCGAGCGCGCACATATCGAGCTGCCGATCGCGCAGGTCACCGCGGCGTCACGTTCGCTCGTCGCACTGACCCCCGCGTCGGCCGGCACGCATCGCCTGGTCGTCTGGGCGGTCGCGCCGTCGGCTTCGACCGGGAGCCGCAGCGCCGCAGACGTGCTGAGCGCGGTCGTGCGCGCCCTCGCCGGGCGCGACGCACCGCCCCTCGCGTTCGTGCTGTTCGATCCGCGCGGCGATCCAGCGGCGAACGCGAAGGCCGTCCGCGCGGTGCTGGGGTCCACGCCGATCGACGACGTCATCGCCATCGAGTCGCTCGGCGGGACGAGCCTGCGATTCTCGACGGTCTACGCGGACCTCGTGCCGGCGATCGACGACTATGCCGCGCGGGTCGGTGCCCCGGCGGCCCGCACGGCACGCGTGCTGGATCCTGCCGCTCCGGCGAGCGGCGACCTGATGCGCTCCGCGGGCCTGACGCCCTTCACCGACGATCACTGGCTGCTCATCTCGGGGCAGGGACCGGTCACCGACGACGGCACGCTTCGTGAGGACGCCGCGGCCATCGTCGGGTACATCGTCGCCCGCTACGCGGAGCGCGCGCCGGAGCTCGTCCGATGACCCTCGCCGTCCGGCTGGCCCGCGTCCCGGCGACGGTGATCGCCCTCGGGCTCCTATTCGCCGCTATCGCGCCTGCGGCGATGGCGAGCTATCAGCCGTTCACCCTCGCACCGGGGATCGGGCCGGCCATCCGGGGTGGCGCGCTGTTCGTCCCGACGATCGAAACGCAATACCAGGAGCCGCTCGGCACGGTGATCGCGGAGGCCACCGTCCGCAGCTTCGCCCTCCTCGCCGGGGTCGCGGTGTTCTCGCTGTTCGTGGGCGTACTGGTGGGGATCACCGCTGCGCTCCTGCGGCGGCGCGCCGTGTCGAGCGGCATCGTGCTCGGTGCGACGAGCGTCATCGCAGCCGTTCCATCGTTCTTCCTCGCGTACTTCCTGCAGATCCTGTTCATCTTCATCGGTGGGGCGACCGGCCACACGATCCTGCCGGTCTTCGGCTTCGGGCTCGACGGCCACCTCGTGCTGCCGCTCCTCGCGCTGTCGGCGCCCGCGGTCGCGACGACCGCGCAGCTCACGGCCGTGCGGATGGGTGAGGTCTTCGACGCCGACTTCATCACGACCGCGAACGCGAAGGGGCTGCTGCCGTCGTGGATCATCAGGGTCCACGTCCTGCCGCATGTGCTCCCGGTGTCGCTCGAGGCCGTCGGCAGCGGCCTGCGCGTCGCCGTCGCGAGCCTGCCGATCGTCGAGTACATCCTGCTCTGGAACGGGATCGGGTTCGTCGCGCTGCAATCGATCGCGCTCCGCGATCCCGCTGCGCTCACTGCCTGCGCGATCGTGCTGGGCGCGCTCTTCGCGCTCACCAGCTTGCTGCTCGATCTGCGCCGCACGCGAGTCCACTGAGCGGCGGCGGTCGCCTAGACTGGCCCCTTCCGGGCGTGGAGGTCGGCGTGCGCTGTGGGGGGTTTCATGGATAGGCGGATCCTGGGCGGGCTGACCGCGGTCGCGATCATCCTCGCCGCGTGCAGCGGCCCGACGACATCCGGCATCGCGAGCGGGTCGCCGACAGCGTCTGGCGCGAAGCCCGACGTCAAGGTCGGCGTGGTCATCTCGCTCACCGGCGTCGGCAATGTGTACGGACCGACGCAGAAGAACGGCGTCGAGCTCGCGGCCCAGCGGATCAACGACGCGGGCGGCGTGAACGGTGCCAAGATGGTCCTGGTCATCGACGACGACCAGTCGACCACCGACGGTGGCGTGACCGCGTTCCGCAAGCAGACCAGCCAGGACCGCGTCGTCGCGATCCTCGGCCCGACGCTGTCGAACACCGCGGTCGCCGCGCATCCGGTGGCCCAGAGCGCCCAGACGCCGGTTATCGCGATCTCGAAC
>DASUSA010000283.1:0-2679 GCA_036375335.1 Candidatus Limnocylindria bacterium | reverse complement strand
ACGACCGGCACGCTCGTCGCGCCGGCCGAGATGCGCCCCTGGATCGAGAAGCTCTTCGGATCGGTCGAGGCCGTCACGTCGCAGCGCATCGTGCGGGTCACTGACCGCGTGACCCTCGAGGGCGCGCTGTTCAACGACCTGCGCGCGAAGCGCCCGATGTCGGTGCCGGAGAAGAGCGGCGCGGAGGTCGCTGAGACGATCCGATCCACCGAGAACGATCCGTTCTGCAGCGTCGCGACCGGCACCCCGGCCGACGACTTTGGGCGGATCTCCGGGGCGCTCGGCGTGACCGCGTCGAACGTGGCGAAGTACGACGGCTACCACGGCGTGCTCGTCTTCAACACCCACGATCCGCTCGCCCCGATGGACGCCGCGGCCATCGCCGATCACCTCGCGACCGCCCGCAAATGGGCCGAGTCGGCCGTCAAGCGGGATCCCGCCGCTCCGTACTACTTCCTCATGTGGAACTGCCTCTGGCGCGCCGGGGGCTCGATCGTCCACGGACACATGCAGATGACCACCACCCACGGCATGCACTACCCGAAGGTGGAACGGTTGCGCCGGGCGGCGCTGGCGTACGCGGCCGAGCACCGGCGGGACTACTTCGACGATCTCTGGCTGGTCCACGAGGCCCTCGGGCTCGGCGTGACGGTCGCCGGCGCTCGCGTCTTCGCCACCCTCACGCCGGTCAAGGAGCGCGAGCTCGTGGTGCTCGGCACGCCTGGCGCCGACGAGGGCGCGATCGCCGCGGGCATCAGCCACGCCCTCGGTGCGCTCCGGTCCGTAGGGGTCGTCGCGCACGATCTCGCGCTGTATCGGCCACCGCTTGCGGCTGACGGCACCGACTGGGAACGCTTCCCGGTGCTCGCGCGGCTGGTCGACCGCGGCGACCCGGGGAACCGGACGTGCGATATCGGGTCAATGGAGCTCTACGCCGCGAGCGTCATCGCGTCGGATCCATTCGTGGCCGCCGAGTCGTTACACCAAGCCGTCGGCCGCTGAACGGACACTTCTGAGCTATTGACGGTCACTTCCGCCGTCTGTACGTTCGCGGCTGATGGCTGATGCCACTTTCGTCTCGAGACGTGACAACGCCTTCCGCGAGTATCCACCGGCCTCTGCGCAGCTCGCGGTGATCATCCCGTTCTATGGCGACCTGACCGTGTTCGTGCGCAAAGAGCCATCCACCGGCTGGCAGTTCCCGACCAGCACCCGCCGCTCCGGCGAGACGATCCTCGAGGTCGCCAAGCGCGAGCTCTGGGATTCCGCCCGGATCGTCGCCTCGAAGCTCGACCTCCTCGGCGCGGTCCGCTCGACCGACCCGAAGCCGTCGACGTCCTACGTGTACATGTGCGAGGTCCGGCACCTCCCGTGGGCCTACGAGATCCCGGAGGACGTCGCCGAGATCGGCGTCTTCGCGCGCACGCCGCGACCGCTCGCTTCCGAATGGAGTGAGGTCGTGCTCGAGGCGGCGTACCGGGCACGACGGACCGGCCTCCGCTAGAGCTCCCTCCGGCCGGGATCGATCCGCCGCGCTGGCGGTTCTGGCCGGTCCTCGTGTGCGCCGTCGGCGCCTTTCTGCTTGCGAACGTCGCCGTGCTCGTGGTCGCTCGCGCGTTCGCGATCCCGATCGGCCACCTCGACCAGCTCACGCCCGAACAGATCGGGATCCTCACGGCCGGCCAGGACCTGACGCTCGGCCTCAGTCTCGTCATCCTTTTGCGGGCCTGGCCGAAGCTGCGACCCGCGGACCTCGGCCTGACCGCTCCCATCCGTGCGGACCTCGGTGTCGCCGTCGGCGTCGGACTCTGGCTGCTGTCGATCGCCATCGCGAACCTCCAGGCTGCGGTGGTCGGCGCGCACCCGCAGTCGCTGATCGTCGCGGCGGCCACGCATCCGTCGGTGGCGGGACTGCTCATCGACCTCCTGTTCGGCGCAGGCGTGGTCGCCGTCGTCGAGGAGCTGTTCTTCCGAGTGGTGCTGTTCGCGCTGCTGCGCCAGCGGATGCGATTCGTCTACGCCGCGATCCTGTCGAGCGCGCTCTTCGCGATCGCGCATGAGATCAGCGCGTGGCTTCCGGTGTTCGCGCTGGGGTTCGGCCTCGCGTACCTCTACGAGAAGCGGCACAGCCTGTGGACCAACGCCTTCGCCCACGGCACGCTCAACGCGATCTCGTTCTTGCTCCTGTTCTTCCTGCCCGACCTCGGGAGCTAGCGGAACGCCGCGGCGATCGCGTAGCGAAGCTGCGGCAGCGGCAGTCCATCGCCGTAGAAGTCGTCGCCGACGCGGATCTCGAAGTGCAGGTGCGGCCCGCCCTCGGGGTAGCCGGAGCTGCCCACGGCGCCGATCAGCTGGCCCTGCGTCACCGCGTCGCCGACGTGAAGCGGCGCGACCGCCGAGAGATGCGCGTACCGCGTGACGATGTCTGCGCCGTGATCGATCCAGACCTGGCGGCCGCGGATCCGGTCGAGCGTTGCGGACGGCGTGTAGCCAAGAGCGAGCGCTGCGTCGAACGCAGCCTGCTCCTCATCGGTCGTCCAGTCGACGAACCCGCTGTCGATGCGCAGGATCGTGCCGGCTTTCGCCGCGAGCACCGGCGTTCCGGCTTTCACCGGGAAGTCGATGCCCTCGTGGTACCCGGCGCGGTACGCGCGCGGTGAATTCGGGAGGTACTGCTCA
>DASUSA010000282.1:0-4615 GCA_036375335.1 Candidatus Limnocylindria bacterium | reverse complement strand
CACGCGGCTGCGATCGGCGCGGACGCTGAACGGCCCATCGCCGGCCACGATCACGTTCACCCGTCGCGACGACACAAGGGCCACGCGACGGGCAGCCTGCTTCGCCTCGGCCAGGAGGTCGACATCGTCGAGCTTGAGCACGAGGCGGTCGCCCCCGGGAGCGAGGAGGTCCGTGATCAACCGGTCGAGCTGCTTCACCTGCTGCTGCACGGTCTGGAGGTTCCGGGACGTCAGCTGCGCGAACGCGTTGACGGACGTGAGCGGCGTGCGGAGCTCGTGCACGACCGACGCGATCGCGTCATCCCGCGATCGCACCTCCTCTCCGAGCGCGGCGACCCGCCGCTCGAGCACCTGCGCGCGCTCGACGAGCCCGTCGCGCTCGAGGATCCGGCCCGACGCGGCCGCGGCGATCTCACCCAGGAATGCGAGCGCGCGCAGGTCCTCGGCCGCCAGCTCGCGCCTCGTCCCGATGGTGACGAGCGCGAGCCCTGGGCCGGCCGCGACGACCGCGCCGGTTGGCACGTTCGCCTGGCTGCGGACGAGCGCTGGCGGCGGCGTGTCGCGAACCAGCGCAAGCGCGTAATGGGGTGAGAGGTCGCCGGCCACGATCGCGCCGTCTCCGGGCCGCACGAGGGCCGCGGGACCGGCGATGGCGTTCGTCACGGTGAGGACCTCGGCGATCACCGCGGTCGTAGCGCGGTCCTGCTCGAGCGCGGCAACGCCCTCGAGCACCCGGTCGAGGCTGACGTTCGCGTGCGTGAGCCGGGAGCGCTCTCGGACGGCGACGAGCAGCGGCGCCGTGTCCGTCGCGATATCGCGGATCGCGGGCTCCGCCGTATCGGCACCGGCCTCATCGTCGAAGGTGCATCGCAAACATGTCTCGGTGGCGGCATCGATCGGCCAGCTCCGCGACCTCGTGGACGGGGTCCGAACGTCGGGCAGCCCGGCGCCGCGCGGGTGTCGAACCGCGGCGTTCACTCCCGCGCCAAGCTCGATCCATGCGGACTTGGCGCCGAAGGTGCGTACGGCGTGATCGGTGAGCCGGTCAAGGAGTGCGTCCTCGCTCCGGGCGGCGATGAGATCGCGTTGGACCAGCGAGTACGTCCGGAGCCGGCGGCCCGTCGCGTCGCGGCGGGTGACCGCCCAGACGAGCTCGACCACCAGCAGGCCGATGGCGAGCAGCAGCTGGACCGGCCACAGGTCGCTTGGCCGCAGATCCTCGGCGCGCACAGCGATGACGACGTCGTAGGCCACGATCGAGGCTGCCGTCGCCGCCGCCCCGCCGGCCACGCCGAATCCGAGCGCCGCCGTGCCGATCGCGAACGCATACAGGGCCCACGTCCCGACCGTCAGCGGCAGCAGGACCGACAGTCCCGCGGCGTACAGGACGTCGACGCCGACGGCGAGCACTGACAGCAGCGGCAGCGCGGACATCCGGGCGCGAGCGAACCGCTGGATCACGACCGCGGCGGCGTAACCGAGCAGCGCCGCAGCTGCAGCGGTCTGGTCTGACCTGGACGAGAGCAGGAGGAGGGTCGCACCCAGGGCAACGCCGGCCAGCCGGATCCGGAGCACGGCGCGTTCGAGGTCGCGGCGGTCGATCAGATCCTGGTGCATCCCGCGATGTCCAACGGGCCGCGTCGCCGAACGGCATGCGACCAAAAAGTGCGGCGCCCCCGGAAGGACTCGGGGGCGCCGCCACCAGCGGAGGGTGTCGAGGGGGTAGCGGGCTAGCGGGCCGCACCAGCGAGTTGGGTGGCCGTGTAAGTGATCGTGAAGTCCTGACTCAGGCTCTGGAACGTGTTGCCGGCGGCGGTCGGAAGCGAGAAGTCGAAGGTGAGCGTGTCGGTCCCGGTCGCGGCGACCGTCGGGGAGGCGGCGAGGGCGAGGTTCTTGAGCGGACCGGTGAAGACCTGCGTGGCGCCGCGGTGCACGGTGACCTGGATGCCGTTCGTCGGGTCGCTCCAGAGCAGTGTGTTCGCGACGGCGGAGATCGAGGCCGTGTATGTGAAGCCGACGTTGCCGGTGTTCGAGATCATCACGGTCCGGTTGGCGGTGTCGCCGGGGACCATGTTCGCGAGGTTCACCAGCGAGGCCGCGGCGCTCTTGTCGTTCGACATCGTGAGCGTCGCCGACCCGAACTGGTTGCCCGGGTTCGTGGTCGTCGCGGTGAAGTTCGCGCTGGACTTGTCCGACGTGACGGTGAGACCGATCAGCACGAGCGCCGACAGCGCCATGCCCGCGAGGAGGATGCCTGACTTGCGCATCTGCTGTTCCTTTCGTCCCGCCTCGCCGGGTCGTTCCGATCACGGGCGGTGTGTACGAGAGGAACTATCTGCGACAGGACGGCGCACTCCATCGGCGCCAAGGGGGAGAGTCGATGCCTCGTTGGTATGACGCGCCGCGCGGACAGTCGGGGGTGCTCCCCCTCCCGGGGGACGCGTCGGCTAGCTCTTGAGCGCCTGCAGGACCTCAGCAGCGTGCCCGTCCGCCTTCACGCCGTACCACGCCCGCTTGACTGTGCCGTCCGGCTCGAGCAGGACGGTCGACCGGATCACGCCCTCGCCGCGTCCGGGCCGCTCGCCCCAGGCGCCGTAGGCGGCCATGGTCTGGTGCGCCGGATCCGAAAGGAGCTCGAACTTGAGGCCGTACTTGTTCCGGAACTTGACGTGCGACCCGGTGTCATCGGGGGAGACGCCGATCACCGGCACGCCGGCCTGCTGGAACTGCTGGAGGTTGTCGTTGAATTGGCAGGCCTCGGTCGTGCAGCCAGGTGTGTCGTCGGCGGGATAGAAGTAGACGACGGCGGCCTTGCCCTTGAGGGTGTCGCTCGACACTGGCTTGCCGTCCTGATCCGGCAGTGAGAAGCGCGGCGCTGTGTCGCCCGGAGCGAGCTGGGGCATGCGCTAGTCCCTGGTCGCGATCTCGGCCTGGAGTGCCGCGACCCGCTGCTGGAGCTCCGCGACGGCGCGGAGCCGCTCGTCGGGATCGAGCTCGAGGTAGCTCTCGGTGGGCGCGACGTGCGCGTGCGCGGCGCTCACGGCGGCGAAGCCACGATCGTGCTCGGGGCCGGCGAAGGACCGCATCGGGTACCCGCAGAGCAATGAGAACGGCTGTCGCGCGGCGAGCTCGTTCCAGAGGCGCTCGACCTCGATCGCGCCGGCGGGATTCCCGTCGGCCCAGAGCAGCGCGACCATCTCGCCGAACGCCCGCACCCGCCGGAGCGGAGGGCCCTGAATGGAGCGCTCGACGAGTGCGCCGACGACCTGCTCAAATTTGACCTTGTCCGGAGCGGTGCCGGCCATGAACTTCGCCAGCGTGTCCGCGGCGTCGAGCGCGACATATGATCCCCGCCGGCGCGCCGCGTTCAGGTCCAGGCCCCGCCGGACGAGACGCGTTTCGAGATCGGCGCGGTGCGCCCTCGTCGCGATCACGATGGAGCAATCGCCGTCGCTGATGCCTGCGGCGACGAATCGGGTCACGCCCTCAAGAAGGAAGTCGTCCCGGTCGTAGAACTGAACGGCGTGCTGATCCAGCGCCGGATGCCCGCCCGAGGGACGCGGCGGCGCGAGACGGTACGTCTGGGAGTCAGTGGCCACGCGTGCAGTCTAGGCGGCGCCCTCGTAACGGTGAGGCCGGATCATGACGGTAGGTAGGCGACCTGCCGGAGGAGCGCTTCGACGACGAGCGGCTTGCGCAGGATCGGCTGCACGCCTGCGAGCGAAGCGCCGGAGCTTGCCGTTCCAGTGAGTAACAGCACGGCGTGCTCGTGGCCGGCGACCTCCGCGCAGCCTGCGCATGAACTCCCAGCCCATCCATCCGCGGCATCACGAGCGAGGACGATCACATCGGGCTTGCAGTCGAGCTGGGCGATGCCGGAGGCACCATCGGCCGCCGCGTGGACCGTGTGCCCTCGTCTAAGCACCTGGGCGCAAATCCCGCGCACTTCCGCGCTTCGGCGTCGTCCTGTCGTCCTCGATAGGGAAGACCGTGCGGGTCGCAGTATGGGCGACCGGCACCGCGGTGATCCACACGCTGGACAATGCTCGTAGCAACCGCGCAAAGGTCACGGATCACCAACAATCGTGATCGTTCGAGATCGAAGGCGGTTCGGGGCACGGACGGTGCGGTACCGAACATATGCGCTCTCCCCAGATCGCCGTCGCGGGTCGCGAGGCCGCCAGCCGTGCCCTCATTGACCTGGTCGCGAACGTCGCGTGGTCCGAGCGGCAGCATGCCGGCGAGCCACAGCTCGCGCGCATGCGTGACGAGGCCATGGCCCTCCTCCCGAAGGTGCAGCAGGGGGACCGGGAAGCCACGCGCAGGGCGATGGAGCTGATCAACGCCGCCGGAGGCCGCGCCGCGTAGGACTCTTGGCCTAGGACCCCCTGGCAGGACCCCCGGTCGGGCGAGGTGGAGACGGGACCATCGCCCGAGGATGATCCGGTGACTGCCCAGGGCGGAATGGCGTGGCTGCAAATACGTTTGCTCGCGGTCGCCCTCCTGTCATGCGTCGTGATCGCTGGTTGCGACGTCGCCGACGCGACTGCGCTCGATGTCAACACCGCCGTGGACCCCAACGCGCCCGTCGTCGCTAGCCAAACCCCCGCCCCCG
>DASUSA010000281.1:0-2832 GCA_036375335.1 Candidatus Limnocylindria bacterium | reverse complement strand
CATTCGGCGCGCATTGCGCCGCCGGGAGGTGGTGGACGGAGCGGGGCTCGATCGGTCCTTTGAACGCACAGGTGATGGACAACTAAGGAGGGGGACCTTGGCAACCATGGCGGCACCGCGGGCCGGAGGGTGGCGGACGACCTATGGACTCCCATTCGTCATCGGCGCCTCGTCCGCGGGCACGATCATCGAGTGGTACGACTTCTATCTCTACGCGACGCTCACGCCGTTCCTCGCTCCGATCTTCTTCCCGAGCGACAACCCGACCGCGTCACTGCTGGCGGCGTTCGCGACCTATGCGGCGGGCTTCCTCGTTCGGCCGTTCGGCGCGGTGGTGTTCGGCCGTATCGGTGACGTCGTCGGGCGCAAGTACGCGTTCCTGATGACGATCTCGATCATGGGTGTGGCGACGGTCATCGTCGGCCTGTTGCCGACCTATGCGTCAATCGGCATCCTCGCGCCAACGATCCTGCTGATCCTGCGGCTCGCGCAGGGTCTCGCCCTCGGCGGCGAGTACGGCGGCGCGGCGATCTACGTCGCTGAGCATGCCCCGGACCACCGTCGCGGCTATTACACCGCCTGGATCCAGACGACCGCGACGATCGGCTTCTTCCTCGCACTCGCGGTCATCCTCGTCTTCCGCACGAACATGGCTCCAGCCGACTTCGCGAGCACCGGCTGGCGGTACCCGTTCCTCATCTCAGCGATCCTGCTCGCGATCGCGATCTACATCCGCATGCGGCTCCAGGAGACCCCGCTCTTCGCTCGCCTCAAGGCGCGCGGTGACACAACGAAGAACACCGCGTCATGGGCGAAGGACAGCTTCGGCGGCCGCAAGGTCGGCACCATCGCTCTCGTCCTCCTCGGCCTGACCGCTGGTCAGGGCGTGGTGTGGTACCAGGGACAGTTCCAGGCGAACTTCTTCATGACCACGTACCTCAAGCTCACGTTCACCCAGTCGTACACGATCATGTTGTGGGCGGTCGCCCTTGGGACGCCGTTCTTCCTATTCTTCGGGTGGCTGTCCGACCGGATCGGGCGAAAGGTCATCATCCTTGGCGGCTGCCTCATCGCCGCCGCGACATACCTCCCGATCTATCACGCGATGTACGACCAGGCGCACGTTACCGCTGACGGCACCGGCCTCATCACGAAGGCTGACCCGAACATGATCGCGATGGTCGCGCTCGTGTGGATCCAGGTCATCTTCGTGACCATGGTCTACGGGCCGATCGCGGCGTTCCTCGTCGAGTACTTCCGGGCGAAGGTCCGCTACACCTCGCTCTCGATCCCGTACCACTTCGGGAATGGCTGGTTCGGCGGACTGTTGCCGCTCTTCTTCACCGGGCTCGTCGGCGCGACGTTCCCGGAGGGCAGCAAGTTCTACGTGCCGTGGTTCAAGAACTTCATGTCGCTGCCGATCGACAGCTCGATCAGCCTGCGGCAGTTCAACACCACGAACGATCCGAACGGCAACATCTACCTCGGTCTCGCGTACGTCATCACGGTCGCCCTCATGTCGGTCGTCATCGGGACGCTGTTCCTGAAAGAGCCGAAGGGGGTCCAGATCTGGTCAGAGGTCGGCGGCGACGATGAGCTGGCACCCGGCCTCGTCGGCGAGAGCACCCCCGCCGACTAGACGCGTACCTCGCGACCACGAGAGAGGGCGGCGCAGGCCGCCCTCTCTCGCTATTCGAGGTACCGCTCGAACGTGATCCACCGCGCAGCCACGAGGATGGCCGCACCGCCGATCGCGAGGAGCGCCACTCCGAGCACGAGGAGCCGCGCGCTACCGCCGACGCCGACCAGGATGCCCGCCGTGACGATGAGCACCGGGAAGAAGAGGACGCCGTTCACGTTGTTCGCCGTCCGGAAGTCGCGCGCGAGCAGCGTGAGCAGGAGCGACAGGCAGGTCGAGCACACCACTGCCGCGACGAGCGGCACGAGCACGAAGGCGATCTCGGCCAGCGACGCCGCGCCGAGGATCACGACGACGGTCGCCGTCACCGCGAAGAGCGGGACGGTCACGACGATGCCGAGGATGAGGATCGAAAGGAGCTTCGCCACGAGGATCCGGCTCAGCCGGACCGGGAGCGCCACCAGCAGCTCGAGCGTGCGGCGTTCGCGCTCGGTCACGATCGTGTAGCTCGCCGCGAGCGACGGGACGATCATCCCGCAGATCGTGACGAACAGCGGGTACAGGAGCTGGACGAAGGCGTCCGCGCCGCGGAGTGATTGGAGACCGGGCGGTCCGCCGCCCGGGAGCCCCGGGATGTCCAGCGGCAGGTTCCTGAGCGTGAACAGCTGAGGGATCGGCACCACCACGAGGAGCAACAGGGGAAGCAGCGTGGCGGACACCAGCGCGCCGCGACTTCGGCCGAGCTGCCGGAGCTCTTTGCCGAGGAGGATCCTGACGGAGCGATCGATCACGCCTGCACCACGTCAAGGAACAGCTGCTCAAGCGACGGCTCGAGCGGGACGGACTCATAGACGTCGAGACCCTGACCGAGCAGATCCCGCAGGAGCTCGGGGGCGGCGCGGCGTCCGTCGACGTTGACGATGGCCGCATCCGCCTCCGCCTCCACTGCGAGGCCGCGTCGCCGGAGCGCGGCGACGAGCGGCTCGACGCCCTGCCGCGCGCGAAGGCGGAGCCTCGGAGCGACACGGCCGCGCAGCGCGACCAGGGGTTCGTGGAGCAAGACCGTGCCGCCACGCAGGATCACCACGTCATCGCAGAGCGCCTCCGCCTCGGCGAGATTGTGGGTGCACAGCAACGTCGTCCGTCCCTTCATCGCCGCCGACAGCAGCTCGTGGACCTCGTGGGCCGCCACT
>DASUSA010000280.1:0-8193 GCA_036375335.1 Candidatus Limnocylindria bacterium | reverse complement strand
TGCCGCTCGAAGAGGTGAAGATCGACCAGTCCTTCATCCGCGAGCTGTCGTCGGCCGACGCGTCGGGATCGACGATCGTCGGCGCGACGGTCGACCTCGGGCACCGCCTCGGATTCGCGGTCGTGGCGGAGGGCGTCGAGTCGCGCGACGAGTGGGACCGCCTGATCTCGCTCGGCTGCGACATCGTCCAGGGCTTCCACATCGCGCGCCCAATGCCGGTCGAGGACGTCCTCCGCTGGCTCGACGTGCTCCGCGCGACGCCCCGGGCTCTCGCCAGCTAGCTCACTCAGTACAGCTGGCCCTTCGGGGCGGGCTGGCACCTCGGGCAGAGGTCGACATCGTCCAGGCCCTTGCGCCTCCGGATGAGCGTCGTTCCGCACCGCGGGCATGGCTTTCCGGCGCGCCCGCGGACCTGCAGGTGGGACCGCGGCTTCTCGCCGAGCTGGGCCGGCATCGCGGTCTCGACCTCGGCCAGGCCCGTCGCGATCACCGAGCGCAGCGAGCCGTAGAACCGATGCAGCTCGTCCGGGGTGAGCGAGCCGATCCGGCGCTTCGGATGGAGCTTCGCATCCCAGAGGATCTCGTCCGCGTAGGCGTTCCCGATACCGCTGATGAACGTCTGGTCCTGCAGCAGGTTCCGCACCTCACTGCGCTTCGCCTTCGCGCGCTCGCTGAACGCGGCCTCGCTCCAGTCGAAGGTGCCGGCGTCGGGCCCGATGTCGGAGAGACCGGGCGCGTCGATCCCGACATAGACCTTTCCCATCCGGACATCATCCCGGTACCGGAGCTCGGTGCCGCCCTCGAACTCCAGACGCATGCGGGTGTCCTTCGTGGCCTTCGCACCGACCGGTTGGAGCAGGAAGAGGCCGGCGAGCATCGGGTTCACGGTCATGTCGAGGCCGTCGAACGCGAAGATGAGGAACTTGCCGTGGTGCGTGACCGACCGCAGAGTGCGCCCGACGAGCAGGTCGTCCACCGGCTTCAGGACGCGCAGCACGACCGGGTCGCCCACCCGCACGGCGACGACCGTCTTCCCGACGAGCGCGGCAGCGATGCGCTCCTGCATCACCCGGAGCTCGGGCCACTCGGGCATCCGGTCTACTCCGCGACGGCGGCGAGCCAGCGGGGCTCGGGCAGATCGAAGTGGCGTGCGGCCCAGGCGAGGGTCGCCTTCAGCTGACGGCGCTGCACGGACCGGATCCGGGGCAGTCCCTTGACCGCGGGCCGCCAGGCGCGATCGGCGAAGTAGCCCGCGATGCCGGCAATGGCCGCGTCGAGCGCGACCGGCCGCAGCGGCAGTACCAGGTCGTACTCGGCCACGACGCGCTCGGGCTCGGGTCCGCCCTCCATCGCGATCGCCTGGGCAAACGCCGCGACGTCGAACTCGACCGGTCCGGCGCAGGCGAAGTTCCAGTCGAAGATCCGAAGCAGCTTCCCCTGCAGCCGGATGTTGTCCGAGCGGGTGTCGCCGTGCATGAACGCGAACGGGGGCCGCAGCTTCAACAGGAGCGCGGACTTCTCGCGGAGCACCGGCAGCGCGACGTCGAGCCACTCCTCGGCCTCGTCCGCGCGGCGGCGCGCGAGCGACGCGGTCCCCCGCAGCTCGCCGCTCGCGGCCAGCCGGTCCCAGAACGGCGCGAGATCGTGGTGCTCGATGCGCGACAGCCAGCGCGGCAACGGCTTCCCGTACGTATTCGCGTGGAACGCCGCATACGAGCGCGCGCAGGCCTTCCACTTCACCGGCGGCCACGGCGGCATCGTCTGCGGCCCGACGTCCTCGAGGACCATGACGTGCCAGCCGTCGGCCTTCGCGCCGCCGAAATACTCCGGCGCCCAGGGCCGCATCAGCGCGGCGCACTCTTGATAGACGTGCTCCTCGTTCTCGAGGTCCCACTGCACGGCACTGTCCTTCGTGAGGGGATAGATGCCCTTCATGAATGCGCGCCGCCCGTCACCGAGCGTCAGCCGGAACGTCGCCGATGGGGCGTAGCCGCCGTACACCCGCTCGGCGCGCGCGACCGGCGATCCCAGCAGCTTCGCGACCTCGCTCTTGATCGCGCGCGGGACCGCCGACCAGGGCGGCTTGGCCTCAGCTCCGGTCCGCGACAACGGTCCGCAGCTGCTGCCAGGCTTCGCGCGCCTCTTCGACGGATCCCTCGTCTTCGATGGTGGAGATGTCCCCCGGATCCTTGTCGAGGATCACAGCCTTCAGGACGCGCCGCATGATCTTCCCGCTCCGCGTCTTCGGCAGCATGTCCACGAAGTTCAGCTCGCCGATGACCGCGAGCGGTCCGAGCTCCTTCCGCACCGTCGCCAGCAGCTCGGCCCGGAGCGCGTCCGATGGCTGCTGGCCCTGCTTCAGGACCACGAACGCGGAGATGACCTGGCCGCGCAGCTCGTCCGGACGCCCGGTGACGCCCGCTTCGGCGACGGCGGGATTGCGCAGGAACGCCGTCTCGACCTCGATCGTCCCGATGCGGTGGTCCGCGATCTTGATGATCTCGTCGGCGCGGCCGCTGAACCAGACGTAGCCGTCCGTGTCGATCGAGGTCGCGTCGCCGGTGAAGTACACGTTCTGCCCGGGCACCTTGTCCCAGTAGTCGGCCGCGTAGCGCTCGGGCTCGGCCCAGAGCCGCGCGGTGAGCCCGGGGAACGGCCGCGTGATCACGAAGATCCCCTTCTCGCCCGGCGCGCAGGCGCCGCCCTCGGGCGTGAGCACCTTCGCCTCGATGCCCGCGAGCGGCACGCCGCCCGAGCCGGGCTTGATCGGAAGGAGCGCGATGCCGTACGGGTTCCCGACGATCGGGCCGCCGGTCTCGGTCTGCCAGTAGTGGTCGATCACCGGGATCCGGTCTCCGAGCGCCTCCTTCTGGAACCACTCCCAGGCCGGCGCGTTGAGGACCTCGCCGGCGCAGAACGCCCGCTCGAGCGAGCCGAGGTCGTGCTTCCTGGCCGGACCGTTCCCGTAGCGCATCAGGAGGCGCACGGCCGTCGGCGAGCTGAACACGCCGGTGACCTTGTGGCGCTCGACGATGCGGTAGAACGTCTCGGCGTCCGGGTGGTCGAGCGCCCCCTCGTACGCGATGGTCGCGCAGCCCACCAGCAGCGGGCCGAACACGATGTAGCTGTGTCCGACGACCCATCCGATGTCCGAGGTGGACCACCACACGTCGGTCGGCTTCAGGCCGAACATCCACTTCGCCATCGAGTACACGTAGACCTGGTAGCCACCGTGGGTGTGCACCGCGAGCTTCGGCTTCGCGGTGGTGCCGCTCGTCGCGAGGTTGTACGCGGGCTCGTTCGCCTCGAGCTCGACCGCGCTGTCGTCCTGGCCGCGACCGCCGTCGAGAAAGCGGCCCCACTCGATGTCGCGATCGTTGGTCCAGGGGATGTCCGCGGTCGTGCGGCGGAGGATCACGACCCGCTCGACGGTCGGCGCCGCCGCGACGGCGTCGTCGACGATGCCCTTGAGCGGCACGTCCTTGCCCTTGCGGTACGTGATATCGGTCGCGAAGAGCGCCCTCGCGCCGGCCAGTCGCACGCGCTCCCCGAGCGCGCCCGAGCCGAAGCCCGCGAAGATCACGATGATCACGGCACCGATGCGGATCGCCCCGAGCATGAGCGCGATCGCCTCGGCCGACGTCGGCATGTAGATGGCGATCCGGTCGCCCTTGGCGATCCCGAGGCCGCGCAGCGCCGCGGAGATCCGCTTCGCCTCGGCGTGCAGCTCGGTGTAGGTGAAGGTGCGCGTCTCGCCGCGCTCGTTCTCGGTGATCAGGGCCGTCGCGGCGCCCCGCCCGGACAGGACGTGATGGTCGAGGCAGTTGTACGCGAGGTTCGAGCGGCCGCCGCGGTACCAGCGGAACGTTGGCGGCTGCCAGTCGAGGACCCGGTCCCACTTCTTGGACCAGCGCAGCTCCTCCGCGGCCCGACCCCAGAAACCGTCGGGGTCGTCGGTCGCCTCCTTCCGCCACGCGGCCACCGTCGCGAGCGCGTCCATCTATCCGAGCTCCCGCAGCTTGAACCGCTGGATCTTGCCCGCGGCGTTCTTCGGCAGCTCGGGCGTGAACACGATCCAGCGCGGGTACTTGTACGGGGTGATACGGCCCTTCACGAACGCCTTCAGCTCGTCGGCGAGCGCGTCGTCACTGCTCGTGCCGTTCTTCACGGTCACATACGCCTTCGGCTTGGTGAGGTCGTCCTTGTCCTTCGCCCCAACGACCGCCGCCTCTAACACGGCGGGATGGCCCATGAGCGCCGCCTCGACCTCGGCCGGCGAGACCCACTGGCCGGAGACCTTCAGCATGTCGTCGCTCCGGCCCTCGTAGGTGAAATAGCCCTCGGCATCTTGGTGGTACGTGTCCCCGGTGACGGTCCACTCGCCGCGGAACGTGGACTTGGTCTTCTCATGCTGGTTCCAGTAGTACGCGCAGCACGAGTCGCCCGACACCCAGAGGTGCCCGGATTCGCCGGCTGGCAGCTCATGACCGTCGTCGTCGACGATCTTCGCCTTGTAGCCCGGCACGATCGTCCCGCTCGTGCCCCCGCGCGCACTGCCTGGCACGTTCGAGATGAACACGTGCATCATCTCGGTCGACCCGATCCCGTCCACGATCTCGATCCCGAACCGTCGCTTCCACGCGTCGAACAGCGGCTTCGGCAGCGCTTCGCCGGCGGAGAACGCGAAGCGAAGAGACGACAGGTCGTAGCGGAAGCCCTCCTCGGGATACGCGAGCAGCGCCGCGTAGAACGTCGGCGCGCTGAACAGGACCGTCGGCCGTTCGGTCTCAACGAGCCCGTACACCAGGTCCGGCGTCGCACGCTCGGGCTTGTACACCGCGGACGCGCCCGCGTAGAAGGGAGTGAATATCCCGTTGCCGAGCCCGTAGGCATGGAACAGCGGCGACACCGTGAAATACCGGTCCTCCTCGGTCGTGCGCAGGACCTCGGCGCCGAACGTCTCACACGAGTAGCGCATGTCGTGCTGCAGGTGCACCGCGCCTTTGGGGAAGCCGGTCGTGCCCGAGCTGTATAGCCAGAAGCACGCGTCGTCCGGCGTTGTGTCCGCCGGGTCGAGCTCGTCGTCAGCTTCACCCAGTACGTCTTCGAACGAGACGACGCCGTCCGGTGCGGGGCTTCGCCCCTCAGGGGCCCCTCCCCCGGTGACGATGACCTGGCGCAGCCGGGGGAGATCCTTCGCGGCCGCAAGCACCTTCGGCAGCAGTGGCGCCGACGCGACGATCGCGACCGCGCGGGTGTCCTCCAGGATGTACCGCAGGTCGTGGGACGTCAGCAGGGTGTTCGTGGGCACCGGGATCGCGCCGATCTTGATGGCGCCGAAGAACGCGTACGGGAACGCCGGCGAGTCGAGCACCTGCATGACCACCCGCTGCTCCATCCGGACGCCCAGCGCTTTCAGCGCGTTCCCGGCGCGATCGACGTTCGCGCCAAGCTCGCCGTAGGTCACCGAGTGTCCCTGGCACCGGATCGCGATGCGGTCCGCGCGGGCCACGCGGTTCGCGTCGATGAAGGTCTCCGCCGCGTTGTATCGCCGACCGGGGTCCACGCCGGGATTATCGGCCTGTCGCTACGGGTGCTCCCGCTCGGCACGCATGGCGGCAAGCTTTCGCCCGATCTGGCCCTCGCCCACCGTGAGCGTGCGGCCGTCCCACAAGGCCGGTGTGGGCGCAGACCCGAGGCGGGGGTCGTCCTTCGCGTCGGTCTCGGCGTTCTGGAAATCGATGCGCAGCTTGAGGCCGAGCTCGACGATCCGCAGTCGGGTCCGCGCGCTCGCGGGCTCGGCGATCCGGTGGAACAGGGTGTGGTCGGGCTCCACGTCGCTCACGGTCGGAAAGCCGGCACGGACGAACGATAGGTCGGGGCGGATGAACGACCTCCGGCTGGCCCGCCAGACCGGACTCTCGCTTGCTCGCTCATCAGCCAAGACAAGCGGCCGCCACCACCGAGCCGCGACGGGCTCGCTTTGACACCACGACGATCCGTAACGCCCGCAGTGAACGTCTCGGGTGGCCGTTCCCAATGACGTGGGTGCGATGCTCCGCGGCGCCGGCGTTCTCCTTCTTGTCCTCGCGATCGTGGCCCAGTTCGGCTGCGCGCCTGCCGCAGCGTCGAGCGTGGGCTCGGTCGCTTGGTCAGCGAACGAGCTGCCGCCCGTCGACGACGGCACCCCGGATCCGCTGAACTGCACGGTGCGCGCGACGCCGCCGGTGATCGACAACGTGGTCGCGGCCGCATGGTCACCGGACTCGACGACCCTCGCGTACGTCCACACGGTGAATATCCCTTCGACCAAGACGGTCACCGGCTATGAGGAGGACCAGCGCGTCGCGACGCTCAATGTCGCGACCGGGAAGATCCGCGAGCTGGGCCACGGCAGCAAGCCATCGTGGTCGGCCACCGGTGCGCTGATGGCGTATTGGGATGACGACGGTTCGATCCACATCCTGCTCTCCGGCGAGATCGTCGCCGAGGTCGACGCCACGGAGCCAGGCTTCGGGTGGAGCGGCGACCAGCTCCTCTATTGGAAGAATGACGAGATCCGGGTGTGGACCCTGGGCGTGAAATGGACCCTGTCCCGCGTCGACCCCGATCTCGCGCCGCAATACCCGTACGACGACGCGTACTTCAGCGCGGACGGCACGCAGTTCACGATCACGCAGTACTCATACGACGGCACGAGCCGGCGCTACGTCGGCGTGACCGCGACCGGGGCGATGACGCCGATCGGCGATGGCAACACGACCTTCACCGAGTGGTCGCCTCGCGGCGCGACGCTCCTCCTGCGATCGGCTAGCACGCTGACCCTCCGCGCCCCGGACGGCGGCCTACGCAGCGCAGCTGTGTCGAGCTTCCGAGGCCCGGTGCACGGCTGGACGGCCGACGGGCGACTGTTCGTCGGCGCGATGGCCGCGACCGTGCCCGGCGGCAACACGTTCGATCGGCTCCCGGTATGGAGCGACGAAGACGGCGCGGTGGTCACGATCCCGAACCTCCTGGGCACCCGAACGTTCAGTCCGGACGGCCACTGGTTCGAGGGCGTCAGCCGCACCGGCCTGTACACGTCCCAGCTGGAGCTGTATCGCTGCGGCATCGCCAACGCGGTCAGCATCGATTTGCGCTCCGACCCGGTCTCGCGCTCGCGCGCGCAGAAGATCGCGAGCGACGGCAACCGGTTCGTTCGGCCGGTCGCCGGCGCGTTCACCCAGTTCCTCCAGGGCAGCCACACCGGCATCGACGTCGCGGCGCCGGTCGGTTCGATCCTCGTCGCCTCCGACGACGGCGTCGTGGACGCGGTCGGATGGGTGCCGGTCGGTGGCTTCCGGGTCTGCGTGATGCATGCGGGTGGGCTCGAGAGCTGTGACTACCACACCTCGCTGCCGCTCGTGGCGATCGGCGATCACGTGAGCCGCGGCCAGCCTGTCGCGCTCGTCGGGATGACCGGCCTCACAACCGGACCGCACGTGCACTGGGAAGCGAAGCTCAACGGACGGATCGTCAACCCGCTCGACCAGTAGGCATCCGCGCTGCTATCTACCATCAGCATGAGAAATGTCGCTTGAGCTAAGCCGCCCCCAGCGGGTCGTCGTGACCATCGGCGTCCTGATGGGCATGCTGTTGGCGAGCCTCGACTCGACCATCGTCGGCACCGCGCTCCCGCGGATCGCTGCCGAGCTCAACGGGCTCGCGGCGTACGCCTGGGTCGGCACGGCCTACCTCGTCGCGTCGGCCACGATGGTCCCCATCTCGGGCCGGCTCGGCGATCTGTTCGGACGGAAGCTCTTCATCATCGTCGGCATGGCCGGGTTCCTGGTGACCTCGGCCCTCTGTGGCCTGAGCCAGACGATGCTGGAGCTCATCGTGTTCCGGGGCATCCAGGGGCTGTTCGGCGGGATCCTCATGTCATCGGTCTTCGCGGTTGTCGCGGATATCTATCCGCCGAAGGTGCGTGCCCGGATGCAGGGCATCTTCAGTGGCACGTTCGCCCTCGCCGCGGTGATCGGGCCGACGCTCGGCGGCGTGCTGACCGACACGCTCGGCTGGCGCTGGGTCTTCTACATCAACCTGCCGCTCGGCCTCGCGGCGCTCGCGGTCATCATCCGCGGGATGCCCGCGGTGCGAACGACCGCGTCGCGCCGCGACATCGACGTGGTCGGGGCGATCACGCTGGCCGCG
>DASUSA010000279.1:0-4004 GCA_036375335.1 Candidatus Limnocylindria bacterium | reverse complement strand
AGGCCGGTCAGCACCGCCGAGCGCGGCCCGGGCCTCTGGCACCGGCTCGCGATGGGGGTGATGGCGCGCCCGCTGGTCGTCCTCATCCCGGTGCTCGCGTTCATCTTGCTCGCGGGCTCGCCGTTCCTGCGGCTCCGCCTCGCGAACGGCGACGTCGACATGCTGCCGCCGGGCGCCGAATCCCGCGTCGCGCTGCACACGCTGAGCGACCGGTTCCCGGGGCAGGACCAGAACTCGTTCCAGATCGTCATCCACTACCAGAACGGCACCGCCCCGCTCAGCCCCGAGAACGCAGGTGCGCTGTACGACCTGTCGCGCAAGGTCGCTGCGATCCCCGGCATCCTGCACGTGGTCAGCGTCGTGGACGCCGATCCGTCGCCAACCAAGTCGCAGATCCTGGCGGCCCTCGCGAACCCTTCCAGCCTGCCACCGGCCGCGCAGGAGGGGATCAAGCAGAGCGTCGGCAAGGACATCGCCGTGCTCAACGCGTTCAGCGCCGACGCGATCGGCGCCGACCAATCCCGTGAGGAGCTCAAGCAGATCCGCGCGATCGCGCCGCCGGCCGGGGCCGAACTTCTCGTGACGGGGTTCACCCCGTACGACGTCGACGCGATCAACTTCATCCTCGGCAAGACCCCGGCGGCCGTCACCTTCGTGGTCCTGGCCACCTATGTCGTCCTGTTCCTCCTGCTCGGCTCGGTCGTGCTGCCGCTGAAGGCGGTGCTCATGAACTTCCTGTCGATCAGCGCGTCGTTCGGCGCGCTCGTGTGGATCTTCCAGGACGGTCACCTCGCGTCGTGGCTCAACTTCACGCCGTCCTCAATCGATCCCACCCTGCCGGTGATCATGTTCTGCATCGTCTTCGGGTTGTCCATGGATTACGAGGTCCTGCTCCTCAGCCGGATGCAGGAGGAATATCACCGGACCAGGGACAACCGCTTCGCCGTCGCCGAAGGCCTCGAGCGGATCGGCCGGCTCATCACCGGTGCCGCGGCGATCATGGTCGGCGTCTTCCTTGCGTTCGCGCTTGCGCAGGTCGTGATCATCAAGGCCATCGGGCTCGGGATGGCCATCGCGGTCGCGATCGATGCCACGCTGGTGCGTGCGCTCGTCGTCCCGGCCACGATGCGGCTCCTCGGAGACCTCAACTGGTGGGCGCCCCGGCCGCTCGCAAAGCTGTACCGCCGCCTCGGCCTGGGCGAGGCCCACACGGTCGTCGAACCGGCCCCGGTGGGCGCGGACTAGCCAGCGGTCCAGAATGGCGCGGTGACCGACGCCACCGCGCCGACCCTGCGGCCACTCGGGATCGGGGACATCGTCGACCGCACGGTCGGCCTGTATCGCGCGTCGCCGGGACTGTTCCTGGTGCTCGCCGGCCTCCCGTACATCGTGGTCGCGATCGTCACGTTGGTGCTGAACCTCGCGTTCGTGCATACGACACCGTTCAGCGCGCTGCCGAGCAACGTGTTCGACCCGACCCAGCTGTCGACGGCGTTCACGCCGGATCAGATCGCGGGGTTCGCGGTCTACGGGGCCGTCATCAGCCTCGTCAGCCTGCTCGTGCTCTCGGTGCAGGCCGCCGCGATCGTCGACGCGATGTCGAAGCGCTACCTCGGGCGGCCGACCACGGTCGGCGAGTCCATCGGTGTGGGACTCCGGGCGAGCGTCCGGCTCATCCTCGCGAGCATCGTGGCGTTCGTCGCATTCGTGCTCGTCGTGACGCTCGCGATCGTCGCGCTCGGCATCGCCACCGCGGTCCTCAATAACCCGCTTCCGGTGATCGGCGGCGTCATCGCGATGTTCGTGCTCATCTTCTACGTCGTCGCGTCGTGGATGCCGCTCCCCGCGGTCGTGACGCTCGAGGGCCGCGGCCCGGTCGACGGATTGCGGCGGTCGTGGCAGCTCGCCGGCGGCGCCCGCTGGCGCATCCTCGGGCTGCTCATGCTCATGGCCATCCTCCAGGGCATCCTCGGGATCCTCTTCGCCTTCGTGTTCCTCGGCACGATCGTCACCGAGGGGGCGGCCAAGACCGTGCTCCAGGAGGTCGCCAACCTCGCGGTGAACGCGCTCTGGGCGCCGATCCAGTGGGGCGTGTTCACGCTCCTCTATTACGACCTGCGCGTCCGGAAGGAGGCGTTCGACCTCCAGCTCGCGGCGGAGGCCATGCCGCGCGTCACCTAGGCGCGCTCGTCCTGGCGCTCGCGCTGTGGAGCGCGACCGGCGGGATCGCGAGCGCCGACACGCTCTCGGTCACCGCGTATCGGGGCCGGCTCGATCAGGTGCTCGCGCTCGTCCAGCAGGCCCGCGTCGCACCGGCGGCCGATCGCGAGCCACTGCTCGCACAGGCCCGCGCCCTCCTCCGCCAGACCACCGCGGTGCAGCTCGCCGATTCGACCCTCGCGATCGACGACGGCCCGCTCGCCGAGCGCCTCACGCCGGATGCGATCGACCGCGAGATCGCGGAGCTCGGCCGGTTCATCAGCCTGACGAACGCGGCCGTCGGGCGCCGCGTCGACACGGCGGCCGCCGACGCGACGCTGCGATCGCTCGTGCAGGACGACCAGCTGTCCCAACGGCTGAACCTGGGCGCGATCATCGGGACGCTCGCCCAGCAGGCCGCGCAATGGCTCTACGACCTCGTCGGCCGGCCCGATCCGAACGTGCTGCTGAACGCGCAGGCCGTCGTCGGGATCCTCGTGGCCGCCGCGATCGTCGGGCTGCTCGTCCGCGGCACGCGCGAACGTATCCGGCGGGAGACCACCCTCGGGATCGTCGCGGGCGAGCACCGGACCGATCCGGCCGTCCATCTGCGCGCGGCGGATGACGCCATGCGGAGCGGTCACCCGCGCGACGCGATCCATTCGCTCTATCTCTATGCGTTCGCGACGCTCGCCGCGCGCGAGATCCTTCGCTACGACCCCGCACTCACCGATCACGAGCTCCTGCGTCGTGCCGCGCAGCTACCGCGGGCCGACGCGCTGCGCGATCTCGTGCAGCTCCACGAGCGCGTCTGGTTCGGGCTCCGCGATGCGAGCGAGCCGGATGTGGCGCGGGCTCGCACCCTCGCGACGGACGCGATCGGATGAGGCGGATCGATCCGCTCGCCGTCGCCGCGCTCGTGCTGTTCATCGCGCTCGCGGCGCTGGCCGTCGCGTCGAACGGGGCGGGTGGCGGCGGGTCAACCACGGCCTTCGGGCGGTCGGCATCCATCTACGACACGTCGCCCGGCGGCACGTCCGTGCTCCGCCGCTACCTCGAAGCCCTCGGCATCACGGTCGTGCCGGTGCAGGGTGATCGCTTCGCCCCATCCGGCGCGGGCATCACCACGCTGTTCCTCCTCGGCCCCACCGACCCGATCGAGCCCGCGGACCTTGCCGCGCTGCACGACTTCGTGCGGCTCGGCGGCACGCTCGTGATCGCGACCGATCTCGGTCTGAACGAGCGCCGCCTGCTCGACGACTTCGGCCTCTCGCCGCGCGGCGGGACCGTACGCGGCGGCGACGTTCCGGTACGGAGCATCGTCTTCTCGGCCCCGCCGGTGCGGACGATGAACGTCGACTTCGGCCTCGCCCTCCGGCTGGCCGACCAGGCGACGCCGCTCGTCCTCGACGATGGCGCGGCGGTGGTCGGTCTGTCCAGCGACGGACGCGGACGGGTGTTCGCCGTGGGCTCGCTCACGCCGTTCGTGAATGCGGGGATCGGCCTCGCCGACAACGGCCGATTCGCGCTCGCGCTGGCCCAGGGCGCCGCGCGCGTGGGGTTCGACGAATACCACCATGGCGCGCGTCCCGCGCCGGACTTCGCCGCCCTGCTCGAGCGGACGTGGCTGGGCCGCTCGCTGCTGGCGGCTTTCGCGGTCGCGTTCGCGTACCTGGCACTCACCGGCCGCCGGCTGGGGCCGCCGCTCCCGCTCGACCCCCGGCCGCCGCGCTCGAGCCTCGAGTACATCCGCAGCTTCGCCGGCCTCGCCCGCCGCTCGGGCCACGGCGAGATCGCGCGCCGGC
>DASUSA010000278.1:0-4650 GCA_036375335.1 Candidatus Limnocylindria bacterium | reverse complement strand
GGTTCCGCATCGAGAGGTTCACCGACATGATCGGCATGCCGGCGCCGCTCGCGCCGCCGATCACCGAGAGCGCTTCCTGCAGGGTCCAGAGACCGATCTGGCGGATGAACCCGTTCTCCTCGGCGAGCGGAATGAACGTCGCCGGCATGACCAGCCCGCGGGTGGGGTGCTGCCAGCGACAGAGCGCCTCGACGCCGACACAGTGGCCGGTCGCGAGATCCACGATCGGCTGGTAGTGCAGCCGCAGCTCGCCGCGCTCCACCGAGTGGCGGAGATCGCCGGCGAGTCCGATGGCGCTCGGGCTGTGGAGGTCCTTGTCCTGTTCGTACACCTGGAGCCCCGAGCCGCCCCGCTTGGCTGCGTACATCGCGACGTCGGCTCGGCGCATCAGGGTCTGGACGTCCTCGCCGTGCTCCGGACAGAGCACGATCCCGATGCTCGCTTCGATGAAGGCGCTCTCGCCCTCGATGGTGAACGGCTCCTGTAGCGAAGCGAGGACCCGACGCCCGACCATCACGGCCTCCTCGCGGTCGGCCGCGAGCGGAATGAGGACCGCGTATTCGTCGCCGCCGAGGCGGGCGACGGTGTCGGACGCGCGGACCGCATCGACAAAGCGCTCGCCGACCTCGCGGAGCACGATGTCGCCGGCCTGATGGCCGAACGTGTCGTTGAGCTCCTTGAACCGGTCGAGGTCGATGAACAGGAGTGCGACCTGCGTGTTCCGGCGCCGCGCGGCAAGGATCGCCTGACGCAGGCGGTCGCGCAGCAGCGTGCGATTCGGCAGGTCGGTGACGATGTCGTGCAACGCCTGGTGCTCGAGAGCGACCTCGATCCGCGTCCGCTCGGTGATATCGCGGTGGCCGACGACGACGCCGCCATCCGGCGCGCGGAGCGGCTGGACAGAGAGTTGGTACCAGCGGCGGTCGCCGTTGCGCTCCAACGGGAACTCGAAGCTGAAGCTTGGCCGGGTGTGGTCGAGCACCAACTGGATGCCGGCGGCGACCTCGCGACTGTCATCGGTATCGGCGGCGCGAAGGAAGGCGAGGTAGTCGTCCCCGACGGTGGCGTCCTTCATGTCGGCTTCGCCCGAACGGACCTCGGCGAGCCAATGCTCATTCGCGTCGACGATCACGCCGGTGCGGTCGAGGACCGCGAGGTGCGTGTCGACCGAGTCGAAGATCGATCGGACGAACGCTTCCTTGCGGGCGAGCTCGGCCTGGGCCTTCGCGCGATCCGTCACGTCGAGCGCGAGACCAACGACCTCGGTGACCGAGCCATCGCTCGACAGGACCGGCCGGTGGCGCATGTCGATGACCTGCTCCCCGGACCGGACTTCCTCATGGATCTCCTCGCCGCGAAGCGCGCGCACGATCCGATTCAGGCCGTCCGGGTTGCGCTTGTTGAGGTCGAAGACCGAGTCGCCGATCGCCGGCGGGAACGGCATCCGACCGGGGACACGCCGGCCAGTGGTCAGCGTGACGCGCCCGTTGACGTCGTAGACCATGAGCTCGAGCGGCAGATGGTCGACGACCGTTCGAAGCCGCGCCTCATTCGCGCGCACCCGCTGCATCGCGGCCAGCCGCTCGATGGCCTCGCCGAGGATGTTCGCGACGGCGCGGAGGAAGACAACGTCGTCGGGCAAGAACTCGGTGGCCCGGCTGATCGACGCAAGGACGCCGAACGGGCGGTCGTGGCTCGGGATGATCACGGTCGCCGTCGAGTGGAATCCCGCCGCGATGATCGGCGCGTAGACCGCGAAGCGCCTCTCGGCGGCGAGGTCGTTCGATACGACGTCGGTGCCCTGTGCCAGCGTGAAGCCGGCCTGCGAGCCGTTCGCGTCGTCGGGGATCCACTCGAGGGCGGAGCCGCTCGCGAGCCGTGTGCCCGCGCGCACGGACAGACGCCGCTCGGAGGGGCTGTGCTGGATGATCCGGCAGGCTTCGCCGCCGAGAAGGCCGTTGACGGTCCGCACGGTCTCGGCGAACAGTCCGTCGAGGTCGTTCGCTGCAAGCGCCAGGCGCCCGAGCTCGGCGACCGCAGCCTGCTGGCGGACGCGCAGGCCGAGCCGCTCCTCAGCGCGCATGCGCTCGGTGACATCGAAGAAGCTCGTGACGATGTACTCGAGCGTGCCGGCGGCGTCCGGCACCGGTACGGAATCCACGCGGACCCAGAGCTCGACGCCGTCCGCGCGGACCAGCCGCGTTCGGACATCGCGGATCGGTCGCTCTTCGGTCCGCGCGATGTGTGATGCGAACTCGGTGGTGCCAAGCTCGGCACCGTCTTCGGCGTAGCGCCGTACTCCGGTGGCGTTCGCGGTGCCGACGAGCTGATCGGCGGGGATGCCGAACATCCGCGCCGCCTGCTCGTTGGCGAAGATGATCGTGCCGCTTGGATCGCGGACGAGGATGCCGCAGCCGACGGCTTCATAGACCTGCCGGAGCCGAACCTCCGACGCGCGCAGGATCGCCGCGGCGCGCTCCCCCTTGGCCATGACCGCGAATCGTGCGGCGTAGAGCCCCCGATCGGCGTCCCCCGGGCGGGGGTGGCTCCTAGACTTGAAGTACCAGGACCGGTCGTCGGCGGGGGGCTAGCTCAGCGGTAGAGCAGGGGACTTTTAATCCCTTGGTCGAGGGTTCGAATCCCTCGCCCCTCACACACCTCGCCCCTCACCCCTCACAGCAGATCGCCAGCGTCGTCATAGCTGTTACGAACGGGAGCAACGCGCGTTCATCACTAATGAATACGCCCGACAACGACCGTGAATCACGAATCCCCGCGCACGTCCGGCCGACGATGACCGAATGGTCATGTGAACTCCGGCACCGGCGCCAGTATTCGGGGTTGGCCGGGAAGGAGGATTGCGATGGCGCGAACGATCGCGTATCTCTGCAGTGCAGCGGCTCACAACGGACTGAAGCTCACCCGGAGCAATGAGAACCTGACTATCCACAACGGGGAGTGGGCAGTGTGCTCGTCCGCCCTCGCCGAGGGTCACGAATGGCAGAAGGTCCCGCAAGGCGTGGTTTATGAAGAGCTATTCCAGAAGCGGCTCAGCGAGAAGCGGGCCTAGTCGCGGATCGCCCCGCCCCTCACATGCGCTCGGTGCGGTCTCCTGAGCGGGGCTCCTTTGAAGGAGGCTCGGTCGGGGCCGGCACAGCCGGGCCCGACCGCACGGAGGACGCGACCGTCCGAAGGTCCGGCAGCGGCTCGCGGTCCTCCGGCGGACCGAAGACGTAGCGGTACGAGAGGCCAGCGAGCGCGGCGCCGATCAGCGGACCGATCCAGTACACGTACCAGTTGTCGAGATAGCCCGATACGACCGCGGGACCGAAGTGGCGAGCGGGGTTCATCGCCGCACCGGTGAGCGGGCCGCCGATGAGGATGTCGGCGGTCACGATGAACCCGATGCCGAATCCAGCGATGCGGGGCGCGTTGGGCGACACGGCGGTGCCGAAGACGGTCCACACGACGAACAGGGTGAGCACCGCCTCGATGACGATCGCGAGCACGGGCGAGACGGCCGCATTCACGATCGGTGTCCCAAGGTGCGTGGCCGTGGCGGCGGCCAGGTAGGGCTCGAAGAACAGGCGCAGGGCCAGACCTGCGAGGAGCGCGCCGATGAGCTGCGCCGCCCAGTAGGTGAGCACACGCGACCACGGATGCTTGCGCGCGATCGCGAGGCCAAACGTGACCGCGGGATTGAAGTGGCCACCGGAGATCGCGCCGAACGAGGAGACCGCGATGGCGAGCGCGAGGCCGTGCGCGAGTGCGACTGGCACGAGGCCGGTGCCCGGCGCGGCCGAGATGGCCGCGGTCACGATCGCGCCTGCGCCGATCACGAAGAACATGAACGTGCCCGCGATCTCCGCGAGCAGCGCGCGGGTGTGCTCGCTCAAATTGAGTTCCTCCTGCGGCCGATCGAGATGCTAGCGTTCGCAGCCGTGAGCGACTTCAAGCCGGTCGAGGCGAACAAGGCGCGCATCCTCTCGGTGAGACCAGGTGCTGCGGGCACCAGCCTCGACCACGCGAATGGCGAGTGGGTCGAGATCGCGGTCGAGCTCGACAGCGATCTCGCCAACTGGCGCGTGCAGCATCTCCGGCCGCTCTGGAAGGTCGAGATCGCGAAGCCGATCGAATGGACGTGGATCTACACGTTCGGCTCGCCCGCGTTCGTGCGAGCCGGCGAGATCTACCGGATCCACTCGGGCTCGCGCATCCGCGCAGCACTGCATCCGGTTGCCGACGACCTGACCTCGGGCCGCAAGCACGTGTACGTCGCGGGACCACTCGCCGGGGCGCGGCTCATCTGGGAGCGTGGCGACTACGTGCGGCTGGTCGACGCCTTCGGGACCGTGATCGACGAGGTGATCGTCTGGCCGGCGGAGCCCGCGCCCGCTACGGCCGGTACTCCTTCGTCTGGAGCGCGAGCTTCCGGATAACGTCCTCGAGGACCGTCACGCCGATGCCGGGGCCCGTCGGCACGTTCATCGTTCCGTCGCGCTCCACCGTGAACGGCTCGCCGATGATCTCCGTCTCGAAGTAGCGCTCGGATGCGCTCACGTCGCCGGGCAGACTGAAGTTCGGCAACGACGCGAGCTGCACGTTGTGCGCCCGGCCGATCCCGAACTCGAGCATCCCGCCGCACCAGAC
>DASUSA010000277.1:0-3118 GCA_036375335.1 Candidatus Limnocylindria bacterium | reverse complement strand
CGTCCCCAAAGCCTTTCGCAAGGACCGCCCTCTTGTAGAGGGACAGCAGCATGCGCGGCCAAAAATAGGTGGCGAGGAACCATGCCGCGACCATGAATGCACTGAATACGAGTAAGTGCTGGAACTCGATATCGATCATCGTTTCACTTCGACGACCGGCGGCACCCTGTACGTGCCGTGGAGAATGGCCTCGCCGGGTATGTAGACGCGCAGCCAGAGGATGAACGTGCCCGAAGGCGCGGGTAACCAGTTGGACTCATGCCCCGCCGGAGCGGCGCTCCGGACGTAGATATCGACCGAACCGTCCGGATTTTGCGCGAGGCCCGATCTGTCGCTGACGCTGTATCGATCGATCGGATTCGCCACGAAGTGATTTCTCGCATCCCCCATCGTGATCGACCAGAATGCGTTGTTCGGCGGAAGCTGTCCTGCTGGAAAGTGCAGGACGTAGTCGTGCGCCCCGGAGAGCGCATGGCCCGCGCCATCTGTGTTCGTCCACCAATACATCGCCTCTTGCGGGACGTTCACCGGGCCGGGAAACAACTGAGCGTGGGCGGCACGCAGAAGCATGCCGTTGCCGGGCTCACCCAATCCGAACATGGTGATCCAGCCGTTGACCTTCGTGACCTTGATCCTCGCGTAGATCTGCGCCGTGACGAAGGCCAGCCCGCCGCCGATGAGGATGCCTTGCACCACGTCGTTCCGCAGGGTTCGGGGCTGGGGAAAGAGGATCGTATTGATGAGGATCGAATTGATGAGGAACCATCCGCAGACTATTCCGACAACCGTCGCAAGGTACAGGTATGTCCTGCTCACATCACCCTCGTGACCGATGCGTGGCGATTGACGGAGCCGACGGGCAGACTCGAACTGCCGACCGGCGGTTTACGAAACCGCTGCTCTACCAACTGAGCTACGTCGGCACGATGGCCGAAGGGCCATTTTACGGTCTTCGGCCGCCAGTCGCACCGAAATCGGCTAGCTGCGGCGCGTCCGCTTCTTCGGTCGAGCCGTCGACTTGCGACCCTGTGCGGCCGTGGACTTCTTGCGCGGACGCGTCGCCTTCGACGCCGTCGTGCGCTTCGTGGTCTTCCGCGGAGTCGACGGCGGCTTCATCACGCCGAAGGTGTTGCCCGCCGGATCCAGGAGCATCGCGATCGTCGTGGTCGGCGTGATCTGCGTGACCGGCATCAGCACCGTCGCGCCGGACGCGACGGCCTTGTCGACGAATCGCTGCGGGTCCGCTGTTTCGATGTACACGCTGACCCGTGGGTCGCCCTCACCGAATCCGCCACCGATGCCGGTGTCGGGCCGCTCGAGCATGCTGTAGTTGCCCATCTCCTTCACCGGCGGCGTCAGCTTCCAGCCGAACACCTCCCGGTAGAAGCGCTGCAGACCGGCCGAGTCCTTGCCCATGACCTCAAACCACATGACCGGATTCGCCATCGCGTTCCCCCCTGTGTGTGATCGCACCGAGGATACCCCGCTCAGAAGAAGCGGTGGTAGTGCAGGAACTCGTCATCCTTCGTCCAGCCGCACGCCTCGTAGAGCCGCTGCGCGCCGAGGTTCGTGATCTGCGTGCTTAGCGTGAGGCCCTTCGCGCCGGTCTCCGCGGCCCACCGTTCCGCGCGCTCGAGCAGCGCCCGACCCGCTCCCGACTTGCGCGCGTCCGCCGTGACGAACAGATCGTTCAGGACCCAGAGCCGCTTCATCGAGACCGACGAGAACGATGGGTACAGCTGGGTGAAGCCGACGATCGCGCCATCGACGACGGCGAGGAAGATCACCGACTCGCCGCGCTTGAATCGATCGGCGAGGAACGTGCGGGCGCCCGTGAGATCTGAGGGTTGCCCATAGAACCGCCGGTACGCATCGAACAGCGGTACGAGCGTGTCGAGGTCGTCGAGCTCCGCGCGCACCGAGCGGACCTCAGGCATGCATGAATTCGGCGAGCAACCGGTGGAAGTGGTGCACGCCGCCTTCGCGGGTGGGGGAGTAGCGGCCGCGGTCGTACAGGCGCGACCGGACGCCGCGCTGCACTGCTTCGACGATAGCTTCGTCCTCGCGTTCGACCCGATCGAGCCCGGAACCGGCACCGTCGCCGCGCGCGCTCTCGTCCCACACGAACGGCAGGAACGAGACTCGGGTGCGATCGACCGTGAGCGGCGTAACGACGTTCACCGACACGCCCCACGGGTACACGTTGAACATCGTCGTGGGGAACAGCCAGAAGTAGTAGGCGGCGATCGATCGCGCGGCGTCGCGATGGCCGGCAGGCAGGGCGAACGCGCGCTCGCCGGGCGTCGCGATGCCCAGCTGCAGGACCGCGAAGCGCTCGAGCTCGACGGCGTACGCGCCATAGTCGAGGGTCGTCGCGAGACTCGAGTGGACGTACGGGATGTGGAATCCCTCGAGGTAGTTGTCCACGTAGAGGGCCCAGTTCGCCTCGATCAGATAGTCGCGGGCTGCCGCCGCGTCGTAGACCAGATCGGCGAACGGCAGTCCGCGGAGGCGTGCCGTGACCGGCGTGGCGACCTCGTCGAACGGCATCGCCGGCGCCAGCGCCACCATCAGGAACCGCTCAAGCTGTGCGATTGCGACCTGCGGCAGATCGTCGGCCTTCGACGGGAAGTTCGCCGTTCCCTCGAACTCCGGCATTGAATGGAACCGGCCGTCGAGCGTGAACCGCCGCCCGTGATAGCGGCAGCGCAGCTGCGGGAGATGACCGGCGCCCTCGACGACGAGCGTCCCGCGGTGCGTGCACACGTTCGAGAGGCAGTGCAGCCGGTCTTCGCCGTCGCGCGTTAGGACGAGTGGCTCGTCGAGCGCACCGGGAAGGAGCGTGAACGGGAACACCTGGCCGGCGACGCTCACGAGATCGTCGTGCCCGGCGTACTGCCACGTTCGCGCGAAGACGCGCTCCCGCTGCACGCGGAACAGCTCGGGGTCTGAGTACACGCGGCCGGGCAGGGTCGCCGCGGTGCGGATGTCCGGATCGATGCCGAACGGTCGCTCGCTCACGGCGGCGATGCTACGGCGCGTACGCTGAAACCTATGTCCGACGCCTACGCCCTGGTCCTCCATTCCCACCTGCCCTATGTGCGGGGTGCCGGGCGCT
>DASUSA010000276.1:0-11285 GCA_036375335.1 Candidatus Limnocylindria bacterium | reverse complement strand
GTGAGCGTGCATGTCCCGCCCCATCGCACGCTCCTCGACACCCTGCGCGAGACGCTCGGGCTCACCGGCGCGAAGCGCGTCTGTGACGAGGGCACCTGCGGCGCGTGCACGGTGCTCGTCGACGGCGAGCCAGTGTACTCCTGCATGACGCTCGCCGTCGCCTGCGCCGGACGCGCGGTCGAGACGGTGGAGGGACTCTCGAAGGAGAGCGCGCTGCATCCCGTACAGGCAGCGTTCATCGAGCACGATGCCTTCCAGTGCGGGTTCTGCACGCCGGGCCAGATCATGTCGTGCGTCGCGCTGCTCCGCCGCAACACGTCACCGACCGGTGAGGACGTTCTGCGCGCGGTCAGCGGCAACCTTTGCCGGTGCGGCGCGTACCCGAACATCGTCGCCGCGACCATCTCGGCGGCGAAGAAGGGGCGGCGGTGAGCCTCAAGGTCGTCCGCACGAAGGCCGAGTTCGAAGGGGCGATCACCGAGGAGACCGCGCTCGTCGACGGCACGGACCTCCGCCCGTGGGGGTCCGACGAGGGGCTCACGATCGTGGGCAAGCGGCAGACCCGGGTCGACGGCGTCGCACGCGTCACGGGCCGCGCGCGCTATACGCAGGACGTCTACCTGCCCGGCATGCTCCATGTGCGCGTGCTGCGCAGCCCGTATCCGCGTGCCCGCGTGCGGCGCATCGACGCGAGCCGCGCGCTCGCGCTCGCCGGCGTGCGCGGCGTGCTGCATCGATTCAATGCTCCCAAGGCCGCGTTCCGCGGCGAGGAGACGATCTTCCGCGACGAGGTCCGCTTCGTCGGCGACGAGGTCGCGGCCATCGCGGCCGACAGCGAGGAAATCGCGGCCGACGCGATCCGGCTCATCGACGTCGACTACGAGGTCCTCCCATTCGTTCCGGACCTCGAGGAAGCGATGCGCGACGACGCGACCCGCCTCGACGAGAAAGGGAACGTGACCGAGTCCGGCAGACTCGATCGCGGCGACGTCAAGCGTGCCTTCACGGGCGCGAGCGCCGTGGTGGAGGCGACCTACCGAACGTCGACGCAGCTGCACAACAGCCTTGAGACCCACGGCGCGGTCGCCTCCTGGGACGGGGATGAGCTCACCGTCTGGGAGTCGACCCAGCACGTCTTCGGTGTGCGCGAGGGTCTGCACGCGGCGCTCAAGATCCCGTACTCCGACATCCGCGTCCTGTGCGACTACATGGGCGGCGGCTTCGGCTCCAAGGGCGGAGCCGGGAAGTACAGCATCATCGCCGCCCTGTTCGCACGCCAGCTGGGGAATCCAGTGCGCTGCGTCCTCACGCGCGATGAGGAGAATCTCGCGGCGGGCAATCGCTCCGCGACATACCAGACCGTGAAGATCGCCGCGCGCGGCAAGAAGATCAGCGCGATCGAGCACCTCTCATGGTCGAACGCGGGTCAGGGCCGGTGGGTGGCGGATCCGACCGGTCCGACGAACGGCCTCTACGACATCCCCAACCTCCGCACCCGTTCGTACAAGGTCGTGACGAGCCTCGGCGCGCTCGCCTCGTTCCGCGCGCCCGGCTACGTCGAAGGCACCTTCGCCCTCGATCAGGCGATCGACGAACTCGCGCTGCGCATCGGCGAGGATCCCCTCGCGCTGCGTCGGCGGCACCTGGGCCTGCGATCGGATCCGGTCACCGGCTCGCGCTACTCGCTGAAACGTCTCGAGGCCTGCTACGACGTCGGCGAGAAGGAGATTGGCTGGCAGCACCGGCGGCCGGAGGGCACCCGCGGCAGCGCGCCGCATCGGCGCCGGGGTTACGGGATGGCCTCGCAGCTCTGGGGTGGCAGTGGGCTGCCGCCGGCCTACGCCACGGTCCACCTCAACCCCGACGGGACCGCCGTCCTGCGCTGCGGGACGCAGGACATCGGCACCGGCACCCGAACCGTGCTCGCGCAGCTTGTTGCCGAGGAGCTCGGACTGACCGTCGCCGACATCCGCGTGGAGCTCGGCGACACGAACAGCCAGTACGCACCGATCTCCGCGGGGTCGCTCACCGTCGCCTCGGTCGGCCCGGCCGTGCGGCTCGCCGCGAAGGACGCGCGGACGCAGCTGCTGGCCGCGGCGTCCGGACTGCTCGAGGTCGGCCCGAGCGAGCTGCGGGTCGAGCGCGGCGCGGTGATCAGCAAGGGGCAGCGGACCCCGGTCGGCGAGGTCCTCGGCCAGATCCAGAACTTCACCGTGATCGGCAAGGGCTCGCGGTTCCCGAACCCCGAGGGGCTCTCGCTGAAGACGTTCGGCGCGCACTTCGCGCAGGTCGAGGTCGACGTACGCACCGGCGAGGTCTTCGTCGAGCACGTCGTCGCGGTGCATGACATCGGCCGGGTCATCAATCCGCTCACTGCGGCGTCGCAGGTCGAGGGTGGCGTCATTCAGGGGCTTGGATTTGTGCTCAGCGAGGAGCGCATCGTCGACCGGCCAACCGGGCGGGTGGTCAACGGGAACCTCGAGGGCTACAAGGTGCCGACGATCCGCGACGTGCCCAAGATCACCGTGCGATTCATCGATGACCCGGACACGAGGGCGAACAACATCGGCGCGAAGGGCCTCGGCGAGCCACCGATCATCCCGCTGCCGGCGGCGATCGCGAATGCGGTCGCGAACGCGATTGGGGTCCGCCCTCGCACCGCGCCGATCACCCGCCAGCGCGTGCTCGACGCGTTGAGCCTGCAATGAAGCCGTTCGCGTACGCGCGGCCGAAGGCGGTGACCGAAGCGCTCGAACTCGCACGCGGGGGAGCGACCGTCATGGCTGGCGGTACGGATCTCCTCGGTCTGATGAAGGACGGGATCCTGTCGCCGGAGCGGATCGTCGACATCCGCGAGCTCGAGCCGCTGCGCGGCTGGGCCCGCGCCAAGGGCAAGGGCCTGCGCATTGGCGCGCTCGTTCCCCTTGCCGAGCTCGAGACGTCGGCCGACCTCGCGAAGCTCCTGCCGATCGTGGGCGAGGCGCTCCGCCCGGCCGCGACGCTGCAGCTGCGGACGATGGGCACGGTCGGCGGAAACCTGCTGCAGCGCAACCGGTGCTGGTACTTCCGCGACGAGGCGTATCCCTGTTGGCTCAAGGGCGGGGTCCGCTGCTTCGCGATCGATGGGGACAACCGGCTCCACGCGATCGTCGGCGCCGAGGAGTGCGTCGCGGTCGCGCCCTCCGATCTGGCGCCGGTGCTCATCGCGTACGACGCGAGCGTGTCGCTGACCGGCGCGCGCGGCTCACGGACGATGCCGCTCAGCGACCTCTTCGTGACGCCGCACGGCCGGGTGCGCCGCGAGCACGCGATCACGCCGGACGAGCTCATCATCGAGGTGCGCGTGCCCGAGAACGCGCTCGCCCGGCGCGGCGCGTTCGAGAAGGCGATGGAGCGCAAGACTTGGAGCTTCGCGCAGGTCTCGGTCGCCGTCTCGGTCAAGATCATCGGCGGCGTGATCCGCGACGCGCGCATCGTGCTCGGCGGCGTGGCACCGGTGCCGTGGCGAGCTCGCGATGCCGAGAAGCTCCTCGAGGGGCGCGCGCTGGACGACGCGGCATGCCAGGCCGCGGCCGATGCGGCGATGGAGACCGCCGAGCCCTTGAAGGACAACGGCTACAAGGTGCCGCTCGCGCGCGAGCTCGTCAGGCGGACGCTCCGCCGGCTCGCATGACCGCTGACGCGGAGCTCATCCGGCTCGAGCTCGAGAACCAGATCGCGGGCGGGCGCGCGTTCGTCGCGGCCGGGCCGCTGATCTCGGCACGGTACGGGACCGCCTTCGATGAGGTCGCCGGTCTGCCGACGCCGACGTGCCAGGTGTGGGACTACCCGCTGTTCAACCGCGTGATCGGCGCCGGAATCCTCGGTCAGCTCGGCGAGCGCGGCATCGAGGCGATCGTGCGGCACTTCGAGGCGAGACAGCGCGTTCCGTGCGTCGAGGTCTACCCAAACATCACATCGAGGGAGCTCCTCGATGCGCTCGGCCGTGCGGGCTTCACCGACTCGGGCCACGGCTTCGAGTCGCACGCGCTCGAGACCGATCGCGCGATCGAGGTCAGTGTCGAGGGTGTGGTGGTGCGCCGCGTCGGGCCTGCGGAGTACCGCCGGTTCGGCGAGCTGGTGCGCGACGGATTCGACATGGCCGCGGACGCGGCGCTCGGACCGTTCTTCGTCGATCTGTCGGCCGCGTCGCTCGAGACGCTCGGTGAGAACGGCGCCGGGTTCATCGCGTCGGTCGACGGCGAGGACGCCGGCACCGGCGAACTCGTGCTGACCGATCGGATCGCCGGCTGCTACTCCGGCAGCGTGATCGAGCGCTTCCGCGGCCGCGGCATCCAGAAGGCTGCGATCGCCGCGCGCGTCCGCGAAGGGCTCGCTCGCGGCAGGCGGATCTTCATCTCACAGACCGATCCGGACTCGCCGAGCGGTCACAACCTGCACGACCTCGGCTTCCGCACGCTGTATCGCGCGACCTGGTTCACTCGGCCGGCGTGACGAGCATCGCGCGCGCCGTGACCGACAACTTCATCGTCGCGCAGCGTCTCTGGACCCAGGCCGACCCGATCCTCGCGCGCCGGTACGGTTTGGCCAACGCGGTCCGCCGCGGGGTTGTGTGCTTCAGCGCGGCGTCGTTCCCCGAGCCGTTCGGTGACCTCGCGATTGGGTTCGGCGTCGCTAGTCCGCCGACGCGCGCCGCGCTCGACGCCGTGCTCGCGTACTACGCAGGGCTCGGACAGGCGCCGCGGATCGCGATGCTCGGCCGGCTCGCGGGGCAAGCGGTCGCGCGGTATCTGCGACGGGCCGGACTGCACGAGGCGGCGGCGCAGCATCACGTGTTCGTCCGTCGCGGGCGGTTCGTTCGGCGCTCGAGGCTCGCAGCACACGTCGCGCTCGAGCTGGTCCAGCCGCGTGATGCCGCGTCGCTCGCGGTCCTGGCGCAGGCCGGTTTCGGCGGGCGCGGCCCCATCGCCGACTACTTCACCCGCACGCGGATCGCGATGCTGCGCTCCCACCCGCGCATGGCCGCCTCGGTCCGAGCCACGCGGAACGGAGAGCCGGCCGGCAGCGGCATCGTCATCGTGTCGTCCGGCGCGGCGAGTCTCTGGTCGGGCAGCGTGCTCCCGGCGCATCGCGGCCACGGCATCCAGCGCGCCCTGATCGCGGAGCGGGTCCGGATCGCGATCGGCCGGGGCGCCCGGGTCTGCTTCTCGCTCGCCGAGCCGGGCGGGCGATCCGCACACAACCTCGTGGCGATGGGATTCGGCGACGTCGGACCGCTCCGAGTGTTCACGTCGTGACCGATCTCTCCGCGGCGGAGGCCAGGACCCTCTCGCTTCACGCGCAGGGCTTCATCGGCCCGCGCGATCCCGACGTGCGCACGATGCTCCGCCGCGTCGGCGCGGTGCAGCTCGACACGATCTCGGTCCTCGCGCGCTCGCACGAGCTGGTCGCGTACGCCCGACTCGGCCCCGTGGGGCGCGACGCGGTCGAGAGCGCGTACTGGGGCCGGCCGGCGCGCGCGTTCGAGGGCATCGCCCACGCCTACTGCATCCTCCCGCTCGAGCTCTGGCCGCACCTCGCCGCCCAGCGCCGGCTTAGCGCGCGGCGGATCCATCCGCGGCGTCCGCCTGATGAGCGCGCGATGCGCGAGGTGCTTGCAGCACTGAAGGCGCGCGGGCCGCTGACCGCAACCGACCTCGGGGGCTCGCGCAGCAAGGCGCCGCGGCCGGCCACGGTCTGGTGGCACTGGTCCACGGAGAAGATCGCGCTCGAGCGGCTCCTGGCGATCGGCAAGGTCGTGTGCGTCGAACGGCAGGCCTGGCGGCGCGTGTACGACCTTGCGGAGCGCATCGTGCCGGCGCGATTGCGCGCGGTCGTCTGGGACGACCCAACCTGCCACGCGGCGCTCGTCGGGCTCGCGGCGGACCGGCTCGGCGTCGGGACCCTGAACGATCTCCGCGGGTACTTCGGCTGGTTCGGGGTGGGCATCCCCGACGCGCGTGCGGCGATCGAGCGCGCGAAGCTGGTTCCGGTCACGGTGCGTGGCTGGGACGGCGAGGCGTGGGCGTCGCGCAAGGCGTTGAAAGCGTTGTCCGACGGCACCGTCCGGGGCGCGCACCGCACCACGCTCATCTCGCCATTCGATTCGCTGATCTGGGATCGACCGCGGACCGCGCGCGTGTTCGGGTACGAGCACAAGTTCGAGGCATACGTGCCGGCGCCGGACCGGGTGCACGGCTACTTCGTGATGCCCGTGCTCGCAGGCGGGAAACTCGTCGGACGCGTCGACCCCGGTCGGAGCGGGACGACGCTCGTCGCCAAGCGGGTGAGCGGCGAGCCCGCCGCAGCGAAACACATCGCTCGGGCGCTCGTCGAGGCCGCGCGGTGGGTGGGCTGCGACGACGTCTCGGTCGTGGAGGCCCGACCCGCGCCGCTCAAGGCGGCGCTCCGCGCTGCGCTCAAGACCCGGCGGTGACCGCGTTCGCCCTCGCGCTCATCCTCGCGTCGGCCGTTGCGCACGCGACCTGGAACCTCTTCGCGAAGCGCGCAGGTGGCGGCGCGCGGTTCCTCTGGCTCGCGTTCACGCTCAGCATCCCGCTGTATGCGCCGCTCGCGATCGCCGTGCTCGTCATCACTGGCGCGCAGATCGGCGCGATCGGCGTGCTCTGGATGTTCGTGAACGCGGCGCTCAACGTGGCCTACGGCATCTTCCTGCTGCGCGGTTACCGCGCCGGCGATCTGTCGGTCGTGTACCCGCTCGCCCGGGGGACCGGTCCCGTCCTGGCGCTCGTCGGCGCGATCCTGCTGTTCGGCGAACGGCCCACGCCGCTCGCGATTGCCGGCGCGATCGCGATCGTCGCCGGCGTCCTGGCGCTCACCGGCGATCCGCGCAAGCTGCGCCAGCGCGGCGTCGGCGTCGCGGTCGCGTATGCCCTGCTCACCGGGGTGACGATCGCCGCGTACACGTTGTGGGACAAGCGCGCGGTGAGCGTGCTGCTGATCCCGCCGATCGTCTACGAGTGGGGCGCGAACGTGTTCCGGGCGATCATCCTCACGCCCCAGGCGCTGTCGCGATGGGCCGAGGTGCGGGCGGAGTGGGAGGCCAACCGGACCGCCGCGCTGGCCGTCGCGTCGCTCTCGCCGCTCGCCTACATGCTCGTGCTGACGGCCCTCGCGATCAGCCCGGTCAGTTACGTGGCCCCCGCGCGCGAGATCGGGATCCTGTTCGGCGTGCTCATGGGCGCCCGATCGCTGGCCGAGGCTGATGTCGGCCGGAGATCGCTCGCGGCAGTACTTATGGTGGGGGGCGTCATCGCACTCGCGCTCGGGTAGTGTCAGCCGCCGGTGAGCGAAGGACTCCTCCGCGAGGCCCAGCGCGTCGAGCGGACCATCGCGCGCATCCGCTGGGGCGCGGCCGTCCTCGAGCTGCTGCTCGGACCGTTCTTCTCGAACCTCTGGCTGCCCGGCGTGTTCCTGCTTGGCGCGTCGATCGTCGGATACGGGGTGCTCGTGCTGCGCGCCTCGGAGCGGGCTGTGTCCCTGGAGCAACAGCGCACGATCGCCGCGATCGCGTACGCCTGCGACCTGACCGTCCTGGTCGTCGCGATGTTCCTGTTCTCGAGCGACCCGGGGTGGGTGACCTATCTCATCGCGATGGTCGTCATCATCACCGGCGCGTTCCGGTTCGGCACCATCGGCGCATGGACCGCGGCGGCCGTCTCCGCAACAGGCTATCTCTTGGTCGCCGCGTTCCGGACCGCCGCGTTCAGCTTCACCACACCGCCCGAGCGCGCGATCTTCATCGTCGCGGTGTTCGGCCTGACCGCGCTGCTGCTCGACCGCAGTCTTCGCGAGCTCCGGCAGCTTCGCGACGAGCGCGAGGGCCTGATCACCGGGTTGCAGCGGCGGATCGCCGAAGATGCCGCGCTCGAGCAGGTGATGCGGATCGTCGCCGGCATCCCCTCGGCCGACGCAATCGTGCCCGCCGTCCTTCGCGCAAGCCGTGACGTCCTGCGCTTCGATCGGGCGACCGTGTTCGTCGCGGACGAGGACCTCGGCGAATACCGGCCGCTCTATCGGCTCGCCGCGAGCGTCGCCGCGGAGGCGCACCCGCCGCCACGCCTGCGGCTTGGCGAGGGGCTGCTCGGCTCCGCGATGGCGAGCGACTCGACGATGCTCGTGCGCAACCTGCTCACCGATCCGCGTTACGTGTCCGTCCGTCCGAACGAAGAGGCCCGGTCGGTCGTCTTGGTGCCGCTGCGAGTGCGCGGCCGTACCGTCGCGGTCTTCTCGCTATCGCGCTCCCTTCCCGATGCGTTCGGCGCCGACGACGTTCGACTCGCCGAGACGGTCGCCGGGCTCATCGCGCAGGTGCTCGAGAACGATCGGCTGTTCGCGGAGGCGAGCCAGGCCGAGGCGCTCCGAGCCGCCGACAAGCTGAAGGACGAGTTCCTTGCGACGATCAGTCACGAGCTCCGCACGCCGCTCACCGTGATCGGCGGCTCCCTCGAGCTCCTCGCTCAGGGCCGCGCCAAGGACAGTGAGCAGCTCATCGCCCAGGCCCGCCGGCACGTCGAGCGGCTCGACCGCACGGTGCAGGACCTGCTCGACCTCGCGCATCTCCAGGAGACCAAGATCGAGCTCGAGCGCGAGTACATCTCGCCCGGCCTCCTGTTGAACGACGCCGCCGCCGCGCACCAGGTGATCGCCGCGCAGCGCGGGCAGGGAATCACCGTGAACGAGAACGGCGCGCCGCCGCTCGCGTTCGTCGACCGGCGGCGGATGCAGCAGATCCTCGGCAACCTTGTCGCGAACGCCGTTCGCTACGCGCCCGAGAGGAGCACGATCACCCTGGGTGCGCAAGCGGGCGATGGGCGGCTCCGGCTGACGGTGAGCGACGAGGGGACGCCGATCCCCGCAGCGGAGCGCGATCGGCTCTTCGACAAGTTCTACCGGCGGCCGGCGCACCGCGACGCGCCCGGTGGCTCGGGGCTCGGGCTCGCGATCGCGAAGACGCTCGCCGAGCTGCACGGCGGCACGGTCCTGGTCGAGGACCACGCGCCGACCGGCAACACGTTCGTGATCGAGCTGCCGGTATGAAGGTGCTCGTCGTCGACGACGAGCCCGACGTCGCGAACCTGGTGAAGATGGGCATCGCGTACCAGCGACCGGACTACCAGATCGGGGAGTCGCACAGCGGCGCCGATGCGCTCGAGCGGGCGGCCCACGAGGCCTGGGACCTCGTCATCCTCGACCTCACGATGCCCGGTGTCGATGGGTTCACCGTCCTCGGCGCGTTGCGCGGCGGCGGCAGCGACGTGCCGATCATTGTGCTCACCGCGCGCGACGCGGAGCAGGATCGGGTGCGGGGGCTCGAGCTCGGCGCGGACGACTACGTCACGAAGCCATTCAGCCAGAAGGAGCTCGTCGCGCGGATGGATGCGGTCCTGCGCCGGTACCGCGCCGGCACCGAGGTGACGCGCGCGAACGAGCTGGTCCGCGGCGACCTGCGCATCGACTTCGCGCAGCGCCGGGTCACCCTGCGCGGCCAGCACGTCGCACTCACACCGACCGAATACAACCTGCTGTTCCAGCTCGCCACGAATCCGGGGCGGGTCATGACGCACCGCGAGCTCCTGAAGACGGTCTGGGGTGACGAGTACCGCGAGGAGGTCCACTACCTCAAGGTCTACGTGGGCCGCCTGCGGACGAAGCTCGAGCGCGATCCAGGCAAGCCCGAGCTCATCCTCACCGCGCGCGGCGTCGGGTATCGCTTCCCCGCGGGCTAGTGCCGCCGGCCGACGTCCGCCCCTTCGATCGCGAGGAGCCGCCGCTTCACGTCGAGCCCCCCGGCGTACCCGACGAGCGCCCCGTTCGACCCGACGACCCGGTGGCACGGCACAACGATCGGGATCGGGTTGTGGTTCAGCGCCCCTCCGGCCGCGCGCGACGCCTTCTCGTTGCCGGCCCGCCGCGCGACCTGCCCGTAGGTGCTCACCGCGCCGAACGGGATCTTCGCGGTCGCCGCGAGGACCCTCGTCTGGAACGGGGTGAGGCCTGCGAGATCGACGTCGATGTCGAACTCGTGTCGCTTGCCGTTGAAGTACTGGTCGAGCTCTCGCGCGAGCGCGCTCGACCGCTTCGGGTCGGGTACGACGCCCGGGCCGTACACCCGCACGAGACGCCGTAGCTCGCTCTCCGACGGCTCGCTCCCGTAGTGGATCGTCGTGACGCCCTTGGGTCCGATCGCGACCCAGAGCGGCCCGAGCGGCGATCCGAGCACGTCGTAGCCGATCGTCGTGAGGCCTTCCTTCTTCGCCTTCGCGAGCAGCCGCTCGCGCGCTTCGCCGAGCGCCATATCCATCGCCATCTCTAGGCCACCGCCGCTTTCACTTTTTTCAGCGCTTCGCTCACCCGCGCGCGCGCCGCTTCCTTCGTGCACGCGAGCGCCACCGCGATCTCCACGTACGGGAGGCCCTGCACCTTCCGGAGCACGAACGCCGCGCGCTGTCCGGCCGGCAGGATCTCGATCGCTCCGGCGAGATCCGCGAGGGTCACGTCGTCGCGCTCCGGTGCCGCGAGGGCCAGATCATCCACGCTCGCCACGACGCGCTTCGCGCGGCGCTCGCGATCGATCGCCCGGTTCGTCGCGATCTTGTAGAGCCACGCCCGTTCGTTCCCGCGTCGGGGCGGCGGCCAAGCCCGGAACGCCGCGAGGAATGTGTCCTGGTAGAGGTCCTCTGCGTCCGCGCGCTGTCCCGAGATACGGAGGGCGTACGCGAAGAGCTCGCGCTCGTGTCGCTCCAACAGTTGCCCGAAGGTCAGCGGATCGTTCTGCACGGTCGTAGATGGAACGCCGGGCCTAGCCCGGACGTGAGACCGCCCGCTCGAAGATGTCGTCGCGTAGCCGCAGCGGATGGCCGCTACCGCCGTACCGTTCCATCGAGAGCTCCGCCAGCACCGAGAGGGCGATCTCGGCCGGGGTGCGGCCACCCAGATCGAGCCCGACGGGGGCGTGCACGGACCGGATGCGCTCCTCAGCCAGCCCCTCGTCGCGGAGCATCCGCTCGATGAGGATTGTCTTGCGCTTGCTGCCCAGGAGGCCGACGTAGCGCGCGCGCGTCCCGATCGCCGCGCGCAGGCACTGCGCGTCGAGCTTGTGGCCGCGCGTCGCAATAACGACGAAGCTGTTCCAGCCGATCGGCAGGGTGCCGAGCGCCTCGACCATGTCCGCGCGGACCACCTCGACACCGTCCGGGAACCGCTCCTGCGACGCGAACTCCGGC
>DASUSA010000275.1:0-2053 GCA_036375335.1 Candidatus Limnocylindria bacterium | reverse complement strand
CCCTCCGCCACGAGGAGCTCGTCCGCGGATCGACGCGCGGAGTGAGCCACGAGCTCACCGGATCGCGCGGCAGCGTCGAGGTCGGCGACGGCCTGCTCCTTGTCGCGGTGACGACACGCCGGTCGGTAGCATCACGCTGATGGCGATCAAGACCAAAAACAGGCACGAAGCGCTCAGGCTCACGCTCGACGACGCCACGGGCATGTACCGCGCGATGCTGCTCACGCGGATGCTCGGCGAGCGGATGATGCAGATGAACCGCATGGGCCGCGCGGCGTTCGTCGGCGTCGCCGACGGGCACGAGGCCGCCGAGGTCGGCTCTGCGTGGGTCATCAAGCGCGGTCACGACTGGGTCCATCCGTACTACCGCGACGTCGGCGTCGCCCTCGTGCTGGGGCAGACCGCGAAGGACCAGTTCCTGGGCGTGTTCGCCAAGGCGACCGATCCGAACTCGGCCGGTCGTCAGGTCGTCAACCAGTTCAGCTCGCCCGAGGCGAACATCGTGACCGGCTCGGTCTGCATCGCGACGCAGTTCCCGCAGGCCGCCGGGATCGCGCTGGCGATCAAGGTCCGCAAGGAGGACCGGGTCGTGTTCACATATGGCGGCGACGGCGCGACAAGCCCCGGCGACTTCCACGAGGCCGTCAACTTCGCGGCGATCCACAAGCTGCCGGTCGTGTTCGTGATCGAGAACAATCTGTTCGCGATCTCGACGCCGGCGTCAAAGCAGATGAGCGTGCCGAACGTCGCCGATCGCGCCGCCGGCTATGGCATACCCGGCCTCATCGCGGACGGCACCGACGTCCTCGACGTCTACGCGAAGACGAAGGAGGCCTCCGACCATGCCCGAAGCGGCGGCGGGCCGAGCATCGTCGAGGTGAAGTGCTACCGCTACCAGCCGCACAGCTCCGACGACGACGATTCGCGCTACCGCTCCAAGGATCTCCTGAAGGAGTGGCAGGCGAAGGACCCGGTCGACAAGGGTCGCGACTATCTGCTCGCGCAGGGCGTCGGCCAGCCGACCCTCGACGCGATGCGTGGCGAGATCGCGGCGGAGATCGAGCGCTCGATCGATGAGGCCGAGGCCGCTCCCGATCCGCGGGCCGAGGATCTCCTGCAGCACGTGTACGCGAAGGAAGGCATCCCGGGCGGCACCCGGGCCTAGCCCAGGTGCGGCGTACGACAATCGTCGGCCTCGCGCTGATCCTCGCGGCATGCACCGCGTCGCCGCCCACGACAAGCTCGTCCACGCCGCCGCCGACGCGCGAGCCGGGCACGTATTCGGTCACCGCGCTGCTCGACCTCTCGGGCACCCGCGGACCGCGCGGCGACGCGCAGCGGACCGCGATGCAGCAGTGGCTGGACAGCCAGCGCGGCACGCCGCGCCTGAAGCTGCGGATCGTCGACGTCGCGGGCAGCGACGCGAAGCTGCTCCTCGAACTCAAGCGCGCCGCGGATGCGCAGGACACCGACGCGTTCGTCGTCGGCGTGCCGGCCACCCTCGACGACACGTTCGCGAGCGCGATCGCGCTCGTCGGCAAGCCGGTCCTGTTCACGCTGCCGATCGCCGAGCCCAACGGGCCTGCGGCCCGCTGGATCTTCGGCCTCGCGCCGACACCGGATGCGATCGCGCGGGTCCTCGTTGACGCGTTGCCGACGCGCGCCACGCCATCGATCGTCGTCACGAACGGCTCGCTGGCCAGCGGCCGCGAGGAGCTGGCGCTCGAGGCGATCTTCCGGACCGACGGCCGGCCGTTGCCGTTCGTGATGAGCGCCGCACCAGATCAGCGCGACACGTTCGCGCAGCGGTTCAAGCCGTTCGCGAGCACCGGCTCGGGCGTGTACTTCACCGGACCCGCCCAGGGCTACCTCGATCCGGCGCGGATCGTCCCGGCAGCGGACCCGGCCACCACCGTCCAGGTCTTTCTCTCCTATCTCACCGACGCGAACGACGCCGGCCGGCTGGGCGAGTCCGCGCCCGGGGTGCGTTGGCCGGGCCTGACGCGTCCGCTGGCCTTGGGCCTCGGGACGCACGCGGCGACGGCGACCGACG
>DASUSA010000274.1:0-2988 GCA_036375335.1 Candidatus Limnocylindria bacterium | reverse complement strand
GAGCGCGTCCTGCGCGGTGTGGGCGACGCCGACCACGGAGAACGACGGAAGGCGCTGAATGAATCCCCGGTGGATTTCTGCGACCCGGAAGTCGTCGTCGACGATCAGGGTGCGAATCTTGCCCGCCGCGCTTGGCGACCTCATCGGGCTGACGCCGGGATGAGCGCGGTGAACACGGCGCCACCGTCGTTGGCGACTTGGACCCACCCGCCGCTCCGCTGCGCGACCTGGCGGACGAGCGCGAGCCCGATGCCGTAGTGCGCGCCGCCTCCCTTCGTCGTGTAGCCCTCGCGGAAGATCTCGTCGACGGCGGATGCGTCGACGCCGGGGCCGGAATCGCGCACACGGACAGCCGTGCCGGCAGGCTCGGCGTGCACGCCGACCTCGACCCACGCGTCAGCACTGCCCGACGCGGCATCGATCGCGTTGTCGACGAGATTGCCAATGACCGTGATGAGGTCGCGTACGTCGCCCGCAGGCGCGGGTAGCCGCGCGTCTGTCGCGAGGCGGAACTCGACGTGCCGTTCGGACGCCAGGGCGGCCTTCGCGAGCAGGAGCGCGGCGAGCGCGGGGTCTGCGATTCGCTCCTGCACGAGGTCGACGAGCTCCTGATGGACGAGCGAGGTCTCCGCGACGAAGCGGATGGCGTCATCAAGGCGGCCCAGCTCAATCAGACCGCCGACGACGTGCAGCTTGTTGGAGAACTCGTGCGCCTGCGCCCGCAGCGCCTGGGTGAGGTCACGGGCGGTGTCGAGCTCGCGCAGCACGGCCTCGAGCTCCGTGCGATCCCGCAGGGTGACCACCGCGCCGACGTCTGACCCACGGATGACAACGGGCCTCCGGTTCACGACGAGCGTGCGGTCACCGGCGAGCACCACCTGGTCGAGCCCCGAGCCGCTGCCCTCGAGCACGTCGCGGACGCGACCCTCTGGCACGTGGCGGCGAAGCGCAGCGCCGGCGATGGAGCCGGGAAGGCCGAGCAGCCGGATCGCCTCGTCGTTCGCAAGCGCGACGCGACCCGACGTGTCGAGGGCGAGCACGCCCTCGCGGATGCCGTGCAGCATCGCGTCGCGCTGCTCCAGCAGCCCGGCGATCTCGCGCGGACCGAGCCCGAACGTCTGGCGGTCAATGCGCCGCGCGAGGATGAGCGAGCCGCCGATCCCGAGCGCCAAGGCCAGCAGCACGGTGAGCGTCATCGTCGGCAGGGCCTGGGCCAGCTTCTGCGCGAGCTGCGTATCGAGGAAGCCGACGGAGACGATGCCGATGATCTCTCCTCCGCTCAGCACGGGAACCTTCGCGCGCAGCGATCGCCCGAGGGTCCCCTCCTGGAAGCCGACGAACACATCGCCGGCGAGGGTCTGGTTCGGGTCGGTCGAGACGCGTTTGCCGATGTTCTCCGGGTTGGGATGCGAATACCGGATGCCGTCCTTGTTCGCGACGACCACGAAGTCGGCTCCGACCGAGCGGCGGATGGCTTCGGCGATCGGTTGGATCGTCTTCGACGGGTCCGGACCGCTCATTGCCTCGACGATGTCAGGCGCCGCGGCGACCGCGTAGGCGATCGCAAGGGCGCGCTGCTTGTACTGATCGTCGATCTGCGAGGACACGAGCGCGTACGACGCGAGCGCGCCGATGATGACCGTGGCTGCCACGAGCGCCACCTGGAGGAACAGGAGCTGCGACGACACCGAAAGGGGTCGCAGCCAGCGCAGCGAGAGCGATGGAGCCGCCCGCAATGATGGAAGGACCCGATGTGCGCGCATCTGCGTGGGCCTAGCCTACTGCGCCGGGTCTCTCACGCCGGCGATCCGGTCGACGACGGCATTCACGAGCGCACCACCTGATGCGCGCACCTCGCGGATGACGATGTCCTGCACGGCCGCATGCGTCGCGTGGTCGAACGTGAAGTCACCGGCCGAGCCCTTGAACGACACAGCTTCGAGGGCGGCCACGAAAGCGACCGCGGTCTTCGTGTCGCCCTTCGTCGCCTTGAGCGCCTCCTCGAGGGCACGCATCGTTGTCCACATCTCGGACGCGTAGCCGTCCGGCGCTAACGGCTGGCTGGTCGCGTCGTCCTTGTAGGCCTTCTTGAATTCGTCCACGAACGATTTGTTCTCAGCGTTGTCGATCTCCGCCGACCAGGGGAACGCCGTGGTGATCCCGACGGCGGCCTGCTTTGTCGCCGACAAGACCTGCTCGTCGGCAAGCGGCCCCGGCCCGGCGAGCGTGAAACCGGCGGCGTGCATCCCGGCGACGTCCCACGCGTCGATGAGCCCCTCGGCGTCGCCGGTGACGAAGGCGGCGTACACGTTCTTCGTCGGCTGGGCTTTGATCGCGGCCACGATCGCCTTCCAGTCGGCGCCACTCTTCGCCGCCACAGTCGTCTTCCCCGACACCGTGCCGCCGTTCTTCGCGAGGCCCTCACTGAACGCAGCCGCCGACTCCGTCCCGAACGCGTCGTTCCCGGCGACGACGTAGAAGTCGCGGTGGCCGTTCTTTGACTCCCATTCCCCGAGCGGCTCGCTCATCTGCCATGAGGATGGCGCGCTGCGGAAGACGTAGGTGCTCTTGCAGGTGGGCGCGCAGCTGGTGGTCGCACGCGTCAGCGCGTTCGCCGCCGCGTTCGTGTCGACGTAGACCAGCTTGGATGTCTCAGCCGCGTCGCGGAGCTGATACGACGCGGGAATCCCGACGCCGCCGAGCAGGATCTCGACATGGTCCTGCTGCAGAAACTGCGCAATCCGGACCGCATTGATTGACGGATCAAGCATGGACTCGTCGTTATATACGAGCTGCACCTCGCGGCCGGCGAGGCTGCCGCCCTTCAGCTTCAGGTAGAGGTCGGCCGCCCGCCGCTGCGACGCGCCGACATCGGAATCGATGGCCGACTCGGTGAACGGCACGAGGATCCCGATCTTCAGCGGCCCGAGCGCGGCCGGCGCCGGCGACGGCGGTCCGCCTGCCGTGCAGGCGGCGGTGAGGATGAGC
>DASUSA010000273.1:0-2386 GCA_036375335.1 Candidatus Limnocylindria bacterium | reverse complement strand
GGGTCGTAGGCGAACAGGATGGTCCCATCGCATCCGGCGTCACGCGCGGCGCGCACCTGATCGCGCACGCGGTCGCGCTCTCCGGCGTACGCCATCAGTCCACCCCAGAGGCGCGCGTCCGGTGCCGCGGCGCGCGCGGCGCGGAGGAGCCGGCCGACCTCCGCGGTATCGGTCCGGTACGCCATCGGGCACACCAGGTCGATGAGCTTCTCCCTCACCCATTCGGGCCATCGCTGCAGGACCCGCTCGCGCGCGACGGTCGGGTCGGGGAAGACGGCGGCGGAGATCACGATGCCGGGCCGCAGCGCGCGCAGCCGCGCCGTCGTCGCGCGCACGAGCTCGGTGACCGCCGCGTGATCGTCGGGCGAGGCCGCGTACGTGGCCTGCGGGTAGCGGATGTAGTCGTGGTGGAAGCCTTCGACCGGGTAGCGGCGCACGATGTCCGCGAACACGTCGACGGTGTGTTCTCGGGCCGCGGCGACGGTCGGGTCGATGTAGATACCCTCCCAGTCGCTGCCGCCCACCGGATCGAGGTATTTCACGCCGTCCGGCCGGAGCAGCCAGTCGGGATGCGCGTGCACGATGTGTTCGGCCGAGCGGGGCAGCGCGCTGGTCGCGCTCGACCACACGAAGGTCCCGTTCGCCCAGGCGTGGATCCGGACGCCAATGGCCGCGCCGCCGCGCACCAGGTGCGCGAGCGGGTCGAGCGCGGGATCGTCGATCGTCTCCGACCGGGGCTCGAGCGTGCTCGTGTAGTAGGCATCGCCGCGGCCGCGGACCTGCACCACGAGATCGCGGATGTTCCAGCCGACGCTGTCGGCCAGGAGATCGTCGATCGCCCGCTTCGTCGTGATCCGGTCGCGAACGACCCAGAGCGACTTCGCGAACGTCATCGGAGCACCGCGTAGTCGGAGAGCGTGATGCCCCCGCGCGCGAGCGCGGCCTTCGCGCGCCGATCGGTCAACGCCGCGAGTTCATCGGATCGGAGTGACGCGTACGTCGACGTCGCCGCGAGTTCCGCGTCGGGCTCGCCGGGATGGCAGCCGAGCTCGGTCACCCCGTCGCCGAGATCACCGATGATCCGCTCTAGGGTCGCGATGTCGACGTGACCCGCATGCTGGAAATCGCGGCGGTAGTGGTCGACCGTCCGGATGCCCGCCGCGCGCAGCCGGTCGCGCTGCGCGTCGTCGTGCGGACGGACGGGCAGGCCGGCCTCGCGCGCGAGCGTGCCGATCGCCCACTCGAGCGCCGGCTCGTCGTGCAGCCAGTGATGAGAATCGAGATGGGTGGGCGCGCGGCCGAGGAGCGCTCTGGCGCGCGCGAGCTGCGCGCGGTACTCGGCGAGCGCCTCGTCGCGGTCCGCGCGGCCGGTGCCCCGGAACGCCTGAGGCGCGCGTGGGAAGGATCCGTCCCGCTCCACGAGTGAGCGCACCGAGGCTGGGTCTGAGACCGGGCGGCCGTACGTCAGGGTGAGGTGCACGCCCACGTCAAGCGACGGCGTCTCTTGTGCCGCGCGTCCGGCATCCTCGCTCGCGGGCGCGCCGACCATCAGCGTCGTCGCGGTGACGATGCCGTCGCGATGAGCACGCAGCACTCCGCGATTGATGCCGCGGGCACGGCCGAAGTCGTCGGCGTTGACGATGAGCCGCTTCACGGTGCGTCGATCGCGCGGCGCACGCTCCAGCCGCTCGCCTCGAGCTTCTTTCGCGCCGCATCCTCATCCACGCCGAGCTCGTCGCGCACCATCCGGATCGCGCGGGATCGGAGCTTCGCGTTCGTCGGCCGAAGGTCGATCATCAGGTCGCCCTTGGTCCGGCCGCTGCGGATCATCGCCGCGGTCGACAGCATGTTGAGCACGAGCTTCGTCGCGGTGCCCGCCTTCAGGCGACTCGAGCCGGCGACGACCTCGGGGCCGACCTCGACGACGATCGGCAGGTCGACCGCGTGAGCGAGCGCTGAGCCGCGAACACAGGTCACGCAACCGGTGATCGCGCCGAGCGCGCGCGCGGCCTTCATCGCGGCGACGACGTACCGCGCCGAGCCGCTCGCCGACAGGCCCATCACGACGTCCTTCGGGCGTGCGATGCGCACGATCTCGCGTTCTCCGGCGAGTGGATCATCCTCCGCGCCTTCGACGGACGTTCGCAGCGCGGTGTCGCCGCCTGCGATCGCCCCGTGGACGAGGTCCGGCTCGACGCCGAACGTGGGCGGCGCCTCGCTCGCGTCGAGGACCCCGAGCCGCCCGCTCGTGCCGGCGCCCACGTAGCGGAGCCGGCCGCCGTCCAAGAATGCCGCGGCGATCGCGTCGGTGGCCCGCGCGATGTCAGGCAGCGCCGCGCGGACGGCCCCGGCTACGGTCGCGTCCTCCGCGTTCATGAGGTCGAGG
>DASUSA010000272.1:0-5585 GCA_036375335.1 Candidatus Limnocylindria bacterium | reverse complement strand
GAGCTCGCGTCCTTGAACATCGCGGTCTCCGCCACGTCCTTCAGCGTCACCATGCCGATGGCGAGGTTCGGGACCTCGATGCCCACGACGCTCTTGCCCGGCACCGGCGCCTCAATCCGCAGGGTCCGGGCGGCGAGGGCGAGCGAGAGGTCGCTGTCGAGAGCCTCGATTCGCGAAAGCTTCACCCCGGCGGCCGGCTTGAGCTCGTACCGGGTGACGACCGGCCCGACGCTCACCTCCACGACCTTCGCGACGATGTTGAAGTGCGCGAGCGTCTCCTCGATGACGCGCGTGTTGCGCATCACCTCGTCCTTGCCCGAGCGCGCCGCGGAGCCTTCCTCGAGCAGGTCCAGCGACGGCAGCTTCCATGGCACCTCTGGCGGGTCGGCGTGCATGACGCCCTCGGCCACGAGCATCGCCGACGGCAAGCCCGCGAGCGCCCCACCGGGCGGCGCAATCTGGGCGATCGGCAGGACCTCCTGCTCGGCCACCGGCTTCACCGGCTTCCGCGCGGGCCGCTCCTGATCCATGTTGATCTTGATCGGACGGTCGTCCTCCGGCGCGAGGTGCGAGGGGACGGTGAGCGGTCGCGGCCGGGCGCTCGCCTCGAACGCGGGCGCCGTTCCACCCGGCAGTGCCGCGCCGGGTCGGAACGCGAACTGCGGGCGGCGATCGAGCGCCGGTCGGGCGAGCTCCTGGAGCGTGCGGTTCGCCGCGATGACCACGCCGATGGCGAAGACGGTCAACAGCGCGATGATGCCGCCGACATTGCCCAAGGTGCGCGCGGACGCGGTCCCGACCGCGTGCCCGAGTGATCCCCCGACGCCGCCGGCGAGGTCGACGATGCCAAGGAGCGCGACGACCACGAGCAGCGTCCCGACGCCCGGCAGCAGGAGCCGACGGGCGAGCGCACGGCGCCACACGACACCCGCGGCGATGAAGAACGCGACCGGAATGAGGACCGCACCCCAGCCGAGCAGGCCGGTCATCACCGAGCGCCACCAGTCGAGGACCGAGCCCCCGCTCGCGAGCAGCGCGACGACCGAGAGGAGTCCGAACAGCCCGAGGGCCACGCCGATGATGTGGTCGCGGACCTCGGCGCGCATCCGCGCCCCGGGCGTCGCTTCGCGGCGGGTGCTGGTCCTGCGCGAGCTCGCCTTCCTCGCCATCAGACCTGCATGATCACCGGCAGCACCATCGGCCGGCGCTTCGTGCGGTCGTAGAGGAATGAGCTGAGGCTCTGGTGGATCGCGTCCTTGAGCGCCGAGGCCTCAGCGAAATGCGGGCCGGTCTGGGCCTGGGCGAGCCCGTCGAGGACGCGCTGCTTCGCCTCCTCCAACAGGTCGCTCGCGTCGTGCTCCGGTACGAAGCCTCTCGTCGTGATGTCGGGCCCCGCGACGACCTCGCCGGTCTGCTGGTCGATCGTCACGACCACGAGGAACACCCCCTCGTTGCCGATCGAGACGCGGTCGCGCATGACCGACTGGCTGACGTCGCCGACGCCGAGCCCATCGACGTACACCTGGCCGGAGGAGACGTGCTCCCCCACCTTGGCCCCGCGGTCGCTCAGCTCCAGCACGTCGCCGTTCGTGATGATGAACGACTTGTCCGCGTCGACGCCAACGTCGATCGCCATCCGGGCGTGGCGGACGAGCATCCGGTACTCGCCGTGAATCGGCACGAAGTGCTTGGGCTGCAGGATGTTGAGGAGCAGCTTGAGCTCCTCCTGGCTCGCGTGGCCCGAGACGTGCGGTCGCGAGCCCGCGTCGTACACCACGTCCGCGCCGAGCTTGAACAGGTTGTCGACGGTGCGGCTCACGAGCTCCTCGTTGCCCGGGATCGGGTTCGACGACATGACGACGGTGTCGCCCTCTTTCACTGCGACGTGGCGGTGATCGCCGAGGGCCATGCGCGAGAGCGCGCTGGTCGGCTCGCCTTGACTGCCGGTCGTGATGATGCAGAGCTCGTTGTCGGGGAACTTGCCGATCTCAGCCGGATGCACGATCGCGCCCTCGGGGTATTCGAGGTAGCCGAGCTCCCGCGCGGTCTTCGTGTAATTCTCCATCGAGCGGCCGATGATCGCTGTGCGCCGGCCCCAGGCGTGCGCGATGTCGACGATCTGCTTGATCCGCGAGATGTTCGACGCGAACGTCGTCGTGATGACGCGGCCCTGGGCCCGCGACATGATGCCGTCGAAGATCTCGCCCACGTGGCGCTCCGACGGCGTGTAGCCCGGCACCTCCGCGCGCGTCGAGTCCGAGAGGAGCAGGAGCACGCCCTTCGCCGCGATCGCGGCGAGGCGCGCGAAGTCGGTCTGGCGGCCGTCGACCGGAGTGTGGTCGAACTTCCAGTCGCCCGAGTGCACGATCGTGCCCTGGGCGGTGTCGATCGTGACGCCGACCGCGTCGGGGATGCTGTGGCAGACGTAGTAGGAATCGCAGCGGAACGCGCCGATGCTGAACGGCGTCCCCGGCTCGATCTCGCGGAACTGCGTGCGCTGGTCGAGCTTGTGCTCGCGCAGCTTCGTCTTGATGAGACCGAGCGAGAGCTTCGTGCCGTGGATCGGCACGTTGGGGAAATCGCGCAGCACGTACGGGAGCGCCCCGATGTGGTCCTCGTGAGCGTGCGTGATGAGGATGCCCTTCACCTTGTCCTTGCGTTCGCGCAGGTAGCGGATGTCGGGGATGACGATGTCGATGCCGAGCATCTGCTCGTCCGGGAACATGAGCCCCGCGTCGACGACGACGATGTCGTTGTCCTGCTCGATGGCCATCATGTTCTTCCCGATCTCACCGACCCCACCCAGCGGGATGACCCGCACGGTGCTAGCCAAGGAGGGTCATCTGCTCGGCCGGCTTCTCGGCGGGTGTTGCCGGCGCGGGTGCCGGCGCGAGACGCGGGGTGCTCTCGAGGAACATCGCGAGCGCCTGGAAGTCTTTCTCGAGGTCGGAGCGGAGCGAGGGCTGATGCAGTGCGGCGGCGGGGTGGAAGACCGGGAAGATGGTGATGCCGTCCTTCTTTCGTGCGCGTCCGTGGACGCGCGAGATGGATTCGCCGGGGAAGAACTTGTACATGGCGTGCCGTCCCAGCGTCACGACGACTTTCGGCTTGAGTGCGGCAAGGTGTCGCTCGAACCAGACGTGGCAGGCCGCGACCTCCTCCGGAAGCGGGTCGCGGTTCTCGGGCGGTCGGTGGCGCACGACGTTCGTGATGAAGACCTTGCTCCGGTCGAGGCCGATGCCGGCCAGGAGCTGATCGAGGAGCTGGCCTGCGGCGCCGACGAATGGCCGGCCCTGGATGTCCTCGTTGTAGCCCGGGGCCTCGCCGAGGAAGAGGATCCCGGACTCGGCGCTGCCCTCGCCGGGCACGGCCTGCTTGGCGCTCCGGTGGAGCGGGCAGGCTTTGCAACCTCGAATCTCATCGGCCAGCGAGACCAGCGTGTCGTCCACGGGGTTGATTATCGGGTCGCCGGTGCCTTCCGGGCGAGGTACACGACGTCCGTATATGGCCGCCCGGGCATCTCGACGACGTCGATGAGGAAGCCGGCACGCTCGAACATCGCGGTCGCCTCCGCGCGGCCGAGGAAATGGAAGCGGCCTTGCCGGCCCCGGGTGAGCCCGATCGAGGTGGCCACGAGCTCCTGCGCGTACGTCAGGACGTACCGCGGGCTAGTCGTGCGCTCCTGGGCCTTGACGACCAGCGGCGCGTTCTCGGCGAGGGCGCCCGCGGCCTTTCGGAGCACCTCCTCCTGGTCGCTGGGCGGCAGCAGGTAGAGGACGTCGATGATCGTCACGGCATCGCATTTCGGAACGGCCTCGTGGACGATGTCGCCGAGCTCGAAGCGGAGCGACTCGCGGTCATCGATCGTCGCCCGCGCGACCGCGATCTTGCGCTCGTCGACGTCGATGCCAAGGACCCGCCGCCCGGCCGACGACTCGGCCAGCAGATTCGCAAAGAGCCCGTGGCCGCAGCCGAGATCGACGATGAAACCGTGCCGCGGCACGTACCGGTCGACGAACGCGAGATCGGAGAGGAAGGCGCGCCCGTGTACATGGGTCCGCGCCAGGAACGAGGTGTCGCGGTATCGCCCGATGGCGCGGTCCAGGGCTGCGGTCGCCGTGCCGCCGGGCACCTAGGGCACCCGCCAGCGGACCAGGTCCCCGAGCGCGCTCAGGACCAGGTCGTCGGTCAGGGCCTGCAGGTCGTCGTGGCGCTGCAGCACGAGGCCGTCGCCGGTGGCGCGCAGCACGTCGTCGGGGTAGCCCGGGTGCGCGATGATCTCCCCCACTTTGGGATACGCGGCATAAAGCGCGATCGTGGCGCCGTCCGCCCGGCGCGGCAGGGCCGAGAGATCGACGAACCAGTCGTTGCCGGGGATGCCGCGGAGCATCGCGCGATCAAGGAGCGAGGCCACGCCAAGGAGCTGGGCCTTCGCGGCCGCGGCGACGCGCGGCGGGGTCGCGCGCCGCAGGTATCGCACCCGCTGTTCGCGGGCCAGCCGGGCGACGACCCGCGTGATCGGCGGGATGAGATGGGTGTGGCGGTGGGAGTCCCAGGCCAGCGGCTCGATGCCCCAGGCACGCGCGCGAGCCACCTGGGCGCGAATCTCGGCCGCGACCTCGGCGTAGCGGATCCGGCCTGAGAGGAGCCGCGCGGTGAACGCCGGGAGCGGGTGGAATCGGCCGTTCGCGTCGACGAGCGATCGGACGGAGCCGGGCTCGGCGGCCGGATGGCCGCCCACGAGATCGATGTGCAGGCCGATCTCGAGATCGCGCTCAGCCCGGGCGAGGGTGGCGGCCTCCTCTGAGTCAGGGAATGTGACGAGCAGCGAGCTCGAGCGCACCACACCGTTGCGGTGCGCCTCGAGCACGCCTCGCGTCACCCCGGGCGAAATGCCCAGGTCGTCCGCGGTGACGATGATCGCGTTCAGAGCGCGCTAGCCCCTCGGCGGGCCGCTCCGGCGGAACCCGCCTCCGCCACCGGGGCGGAAGCCACCGCGGTCGCCATCGCCCGGACCGCGCTCGGCGAACCGCGCGCGCTGCTCGCGCGAACGGCGGTCGAACTCGGCGGGGTCCTCGTTGACGGCGCGGATCGAGAGGTTCACCCGGCCCTGCCGGTCGACCTCGGCGACCTTCACCTTCACGTGGTCGCCGATTTTCACCGCATCCTCGATGTTGTTCACGCGCTCGTTGGAGATCTCCGAGACGCGCACGAGACCCTCCTTGCCCGGGAGGTACTCGACGAACGCGCCGATCGACATGATCCGCGTGATCTTGCCCTCGTAGACTTCGCCGACCTCGGGCTCCTTCGTGAGCCCTTCGATCATCGCGCGCGCCTTGTCGCGACCCTCCGGCTTCGCGCCGGTGATGCGGATCGTGCCGTCGTCCTCGACCTCGATGTTCGTGCCGGACTCCGACTGGATCGCGCGGATCATCTTGCCACCCGGCCCGATGATGTCGCGGATCTTGTCGGGGTTGATCTTCACGGTGTCGATGCGCGGGGCGAACTTGTTGAGCTCGGCGCGCGGCTTGTCGATGACCTGCCGCATCTCACCGAGGATGAAGAGCCGCGCCTCGCGGGCCTGC
>DASUSA010000271.1:0-3202 GCA_036375335.1 Candidatus Limnocylindria bacterium | reverse complement strand
CGAAGGCGCCGTGGACGCCGCAAACATCCTGAAGCCGTCGCTCGCCCGCGGCGAGCTCCAGTGCATCGGCGCGACGACGCTCGACGAGTTCCGCAAGTACATCGAGCGCGACGCGGCCCTCGAGCGCCGGTTCCAGCCGGTCATGGTGGAAGAGCCGTCGATCGAGGAGACCCAGCAGATCCTCATGGGCATCCGCTCCCGCTACGAGGAGCACCACAAGGTCTCGATCACCGACGATGCCGTGAAGGCGTCGGCCGAGCTCTCGGCCCGCTACATCACCGACCGGTTCCTCCCGGACAAGGCGATCGACCTCATGGACGAGGCGGCGAGCCGGGTCCGGCTCCGCTACTCGACGCTGCCCGCCGAGATGAAGGACGCCCAGAAGGAGCTCGACCGCGTCGGCACCGAGAAGGAAGCCGCCATGGAGGCCCAGCAGTACGAGCTCGCCTCGACGCTCCGCCAGGCCGAGCGGGTCCAGCAGGACAAGCTCCAGCAGTCCAAGGCCGACTGGCTCCTCGCGCAATCGCAGAAGCGTCCCGAGGTGACCGACGAGGACATCGCCGAGGTCGTCTCGATGTGGACCGGCATTCCGGTCCGCCGTCTCGCCGAGGAAGAGACCCAGAAGCTCCTCAAGATGGAGGAGGCCCTCCACGCGAAGGTCATCGGCCAGGACGAGGCGATCAAGACGATCAGCCGGGCCGTCCGCCGGGCCCGCGCCGGCCTCAAGGACCCCCGCCGCCCGATCGGTGCGTTCTTCTTCGTCGGGCCGACCGGTACCGGCAAGACCCACCTCGCCCGCAACCTCGCCGAGTTCATGTTCGGCAACGCCGACAACATGGTGAAGATCGACATGTCCGATTACATGGAGCGGCACAACGTGTCGCGCCTGGTCGGTTCGCCGCCCGGCTACGTCGGGTACGAAGAGGGCGGCCAGCTCACCGAGACCGTCCGCCGCAAGAGCTACTGCGTGATCCTGCTCGACGAGATCGAGAAGGCCCACCCCGAGGTGTTCAACATCCTGCTGCAGATCTTCGACGAGGGCCGCCTCTCCGACGCGAAGGGCCGGACCGTCGACTTCCGCAACACGATCATCATCATGACGAGCAACCTCGCGCAGAAGATGCTGAAGAGCGAGGGCGCCCTCGGGTTCCGTGCGAAGGGCCAGGGCGACGATCCGGAGACCGCCGCCGCGTACGAGCACATGAAGGAGCGCGTCAACGACGAGATGAAGCGCTTCTTCCGCCCTGAGTTCCTGAACCGGATCGACGCGACCGTCGTCTTCCAGCCGCTCACGAAGCCCGAGATCCGCAAGATCGTGGAGATCGAGCTCGGCGGCGTGCGCAAGCAGCTCGCGTCGCAGGCGATGAGCTTCATCGTCACCGACGAGGCGAAGGACTACATCGCGACGGTCGGGTACGACACGAACTTCGGCGCCCGGCCGCTCGGTCGCGCGATCCAGAACGAGATCGCCGATCCGCTGGCGGAGATGCTGCTGCTCGCGGCATTCGTCGCGGGTGACACGGTCAAGATCGACGCGGTCGACGGCAAGCTCGCGATCACGAAGGGCGAGCCCGTCGAGGAGCGCAAGCCGGAGCCGGTCGCTTCGTAATACCCCGGGCCGCCGCGTCTCGCTGAAAAGCGAAACGGGCGGGCCTGGGTGAGATCATCCAAGCCCGCCCGCACCGATCGGCTGTGGCTACTGGGTCGCGATGTCGCCCTCATTGCCGCCCTGATCCGCTGAAGCGTTCTGCCAATGGCGGAAGGCCAGGTGGCTCTGCTCCCCGTGGTACTCGAACGTGAACGAGGTCACGTTCCACGTCGCGGTGGCGCCGAAGTGCGCGGCGATGAACTGGTCGCCGCTGCACGGATCGGCACACGTGCCGTCAGGATCGAACGTTCCGCCGGTCACGTCGCCGGCCAGCCAGCCCTTGAAGTTGCCGTTGACCCCGGCGGCGACGGTCGTTCCGTGCTCGCCGGTCTGGCATGCGCCCGGGCTCGCGCCGCCGAGGGTCACAAACGTCCCGTCCTTGAAGTCCTCACGGACGGACCAGACCCCGCCGTCCTGGCTGACGGTGAAGAAGCGCTTGAACGTGTCATTCGCCCAGTCGTTCCCGCAGGTCCCGCTGTCAGGCGAGGCGCCCGCGTACGGGCCGAAGTGCGAGTCATGCTTGTCCTTGCCGTCGCCGGCATTGGCGGAGCCCGCCAACGCGGCCAGCGCCAGGACGCTCGCAAATACGGTCGCAAGAATTCGCTTCATGCTGTTCCTCCCGCGGCCGGTGGGGCCGCTCGGCCGTTGTACCACCGGGCAGGGACACTCCGATACTTAGCGCATGCCTCCCCGCTCCGGCGCTCCGAAGACAGCGTTTGTCTGCCAGCAATGCGGTAACGATTTCCCGAAGTGGGTCGGCAAGTGCCCGAGCTGTGGCGGCTGGAACACGCTCGTCGAGGAGCGGATCGTCGCACCGCCGAAGGGCCGCCTCGGCGCCGCGCGCGCGCCGCGCCAGCCGATCGCGCTCGATGCGGTCCCGCCCGACGCCGAGGTGCGCATCCCGACCGGGATCGGCGAATTCGACCGCGTGCTCGGCGGGGGGATCGTGCGCGGCTCGCTCGTGCTCCTTGGCGGCGATCCGGGCATCGGAAAGAGCTCGCTGCTGATGCAGGCGTCGGCGAGCCTGAGCCAGCGCGGGACCGTCCTCTATGTCTCGGGCGAGGAGTCGGCGGCGCAGGTGAAGCTGCGGGCACGTCGGTTCGGCATCGCCGGCGGCAACATCCTCATGCTCGCCGAGACCGACCTCGGGTCCGTGATCGAGGTCATCCGCCGCACCAAGCCGATCTTCTGCGTCATCGACTCGATCCAGACGATGAGCTCGGACATCATCGGCTCCGCGGCGGGCGGCGTCTCGCAGCTCCGCGAATGCGCCGCGCGACTGCTCGAGGTCGCCAAGGGCGACGACGTCCCGATCTTCCTGGTCGGCCATGTGACCAAGGAGGGCAACGTCGCCGGCCCGCGCGTCCTCGAGCACATCGTCGACGCGGTGCTTTATCTCGAGGGTGAGCGATTCCACTCCTTCCGGATCCTTCGCGGCACGAAGAACCGGTTCGGCTCGACGGACGAGGTCGGCGTGTTTGAAATGGGGGAGAGCGGGCTGCGCGAGGTCATGAACCCGTCGGAGGTGTTCCTCGAGGAGCGCAGCCGCGGGGT
>DASUSA010000270.1:0-8377 GCA_036375335.1 Candidatus Limnocylindria bacterium | reverse complement strand
GTCCCCTCGGTCTGCACGACGCTCGGACTGTCCTCGATCGTGACGTAGACCCGGTCGCTGCCGGTCACGCCGCAGCGTCCGGTCGCCGCCAGAGGGAGCATCTGCCCGCCGGCGTGCTGCGTGGCGAGCGCCGCGCGGTTGTGGGCCACCGTGCTGCCGCCGTTGGACACCCAGTTGTCATCGCCGAACCCGAACGAGCAGGGCCGTCCGCTGTCGGCCTCTGCCTGGGGTGTCGCGCTCCGCCTCATGCGAACACCCTCGCTCGTACCAACGGCGTACATGACGATCCCCCAACGATCTGCCCGCCGAACTCCCAACGATGTGCCCGCCAACCCTTGTGTCCGCCCCGATCGGGCGGACAGTGAGGTTCCACTGGCTCCGACGGATCCGATGCATGCCGAGCTCAGCGCCGGCGAGTGCTCGTGACCCGTGGCAGCTCAGTCGGGCACAGCATGCGGACACCGATATGAGAAAAGGGAGCAAACCATGTCAACCGATCAGAACAAGACCATCGCTCGCCGCATCGTCGACGAGGCCTGGAACAAGCACGACCCGAGCATCCTCGACACGCTCTTCTCGAGCGACGCGATCCTGCACGACCCGCGGAACAAGTCGATCGTCAAGGGTCCGCAGGGCGCCAAGAGCACCCTCGCGACGTACCTCAAGGCGTTCCCGGACATGAAGATCTCGATCGAGCGGGAGATCGCCGAGGGAGACTTCGTCGTCCAGCAGCTCATTGCATCCGGTAAGAACACGGGCGAGTTCAACGGCATGCCCGCGACCGGCAAGAACACCAGCGTGACCGGCGTCATGACGAGCAAGATCAAGGACGGCAAGGTCATCGAGGCCTGGTCGCTCTTCGACTCGCTCAGCCTTCTCCAGCAGCTGGGTGTCGTCCCGGCATCGCAAGCCACTCCGACGCGCGAGCCCGAGCTCGTCGGCGCTCGCTAGCTCACACGCGACTTCGGTGAGCGGCGCCCGGCGGAGTCACCTCCGCCGGGCGTCTTCGCGCGCACGTGTAGGCTCGGCCTCGTCACCGCGAGATCGGGGAGGAATGACATGCCGAAGTTCATGGACGTTCACAGCGGCTTCGTTGGCGTGAGCGCGGAGCAGCTGAAGCAGGCGCACGAAGCGGATCTTGCGATCGAGAAGGACGAGCAGGTGCATTTCGAGCGCGCGTGGCTCGATCCGAAGAGCGGCAAGGTCTTCTGCCTCTCATCGGGCCCCAACAAAGAAGCGATCATGAAGATCCACGAGCGCGCGGGTCACCCGACTGCGGAGGTCTACGAGCTGCCAATCGAGGTCTGAGAAGCGGCACGCCCATCGAGCGTCACGAGGGGAGTGGGGAGAATGTCAGGAACGCGCCGCATCGGAATCCTCACCGGCGGCGGTGACGTTCCGGGTCTGAACTCGGTCATCAAGAGCGTCGTGTATCGCTCGACCGAGCTCGGGTTCGAGGTGCTCGGGGTCCGTCGTGGCTGGCTGGGACTCACCAACCTTGCGCCCGGGTCCGATCTCGATCGCGAGCACGTCCTCCCGCTTGACCTCGCGAACACACGAACCATCGACCGCAGCGGCGGGACCATGCTGCACACGTCGCGCACGAACCCGGCCCGGATGAAGCGCGATGTCCTGCCTCCGCACCTCGCCGCCGGCGCAGCACGCTACCTGACGGCCGACGGTCTCTACGACCTCACACCTGTGGTGCTGGAGAACATCGCCCGGCTCGGCCTCGACCATCTCGTCGTGATCGGCGGGGACGACACGCTCGGCTACGCGCACGGCATCGCCGCGCGCGGCATCTCGCTCGTGGCGATCCCGAAGACGATGGACAACGACGTGCGCGACACCGAGTACTGCATCGGCTTCTCGACCGCGGTCACCCGGGCGAAGGAGCTCATCAACCGACAGCGGACGACGCTCGGGTCGCACGAGCGCATCGGTGTATTCCGGATCTTCGGCCGCGACTCTGGCTTCAGCGCCCTCCACATCGCGTACGTCACCTCGGCGCGCTGCCTGATCCCCGAAGCGCCGTTCGACCTCGACCGGGTCGTCACGCTCCTCGCGGCAGACAAACGAGCGAATCCGAGCCGCTACGCATTCGTCATCGTCGCGGAGGGTGCCACGTGGATCGGTGCGAAGGTCGGCGAGCTCGGCGAGCCGGATGGGTTCGGTCATCGGCGAAAGGTCGACATCGGCGACGCGCTGGCCGAGGAGATCCGGCGCCGGAGTGGCGAGGACGCGATCGTCAGCCAGCTGACCTACGACCTGCGGAGCGGCGACCCGGACTCCTTCGACCAGATGGTCGCGACCACGTTCGCGAACATCGCCGTCGACCTCATCGCCGATGGGGCCTCCGGCCGCATGATCGCTATCCGCGGCGGGCGGTACACGCATGTCTCGGTGCCAGACCCAAGCCTCGGCCCGCGCACCGTCGATGTTGCTCGCTACTACAACACCGAGCGATTCCGCCCGCGCTACGACGGTCGCGACGGCTTCTCGGTGATGCTCTCCGACTGACTCTTTCACCAGCACGCACGACCGTCGGACGACCGCCAGGAAGATCGCGACGGTAGGCTCGCGTGATCGTGCCAGCTTCGTTGTGGCATCACGTCGACTTCCTGAAGCTCTGGGCAGGCCAGACGGTCTCGGAGCTCGGCTCGACCGTGACCCGGACCGCGCTCCGCCTTGTGGCCCTGCTCACGCTCGGCGCCGGCGCCGCCGAGATGGCGTACCTCGTCGTCGCGGCATCATCCGGCGTCCTGCTCGTCGGTCTCGTGGCCGGCGCGTGGGTCGATCGGCTGCCGCGCCGGCCGGTGCTCATCTGGACCGACGTGATCCGCGCCGGACTGCTCTTTTCCATCCCCGCCGCCGCGGCCGCGGGCACCCTCCGCATCGAGCAGCTCTATGTCGTCTCGTTCCTCGAGGCGTGCCTCGGCACGCTGTTCGACTCCGCGTATCACTCGTACCTGCCCTCGCTCGTCGGGGTCGACCGGCTGCTCGAGGGGAACGCGAAGCTCTCCCTCAGCTCTTCGGTGGCGGAGGTCGGCGGGCCTGGTCTCGCTGGCGCGATCGTGCAGGTCGCGAGCGCGCCCTTCGCGATCCTCGTCGACGCCATTTCATTCGTCGTCTCCGCGGTCTCGCTCATCGCGATCCGCGCCCGCGAGACGCCGCGCCCGCGCGAGCTGCGCCAAGCCATCGGCCGCGAGATCGGCGAAGGTGTCCGGTTCGTCCAGCGGCACGCGCTGGTGTTCCCGATCGCGGCAAGCTCGGTGTCCGAACACTTCTTCGGATCGTTCTACGCCGCGCTCTACAGCCTCTACCTGCTCGAGGAGCTCAAGCTGACGCCGCTGCTGCTCGGCATCGTGATCTCGGCCGGGGGCGTGGGCGCGCTCGTCGGTGCCTCGGTCGCCGGACGCGTCGTGCGGCGGTTCGGCCTGGGGCGGTCCATCCTCGTGATGATGCTGGCGAGCTCGGCCATCGGCGTCCTCACGCCGCTCGCATCAGGCCCGCTCTTCGTCGCGACGATCATGGTGTTCCTACCCCAGCTCATCGGCGACGGCACGAACACGATCCAATGGATCGCGCAGGACACGGTCGTGCAGACCGCGGTGCCCGATCGGGTGCTCGGCCGGGTGAACGCGACGCTCGACGTCCTCTCGCACGGTGCCGCGCCATTCGGTGCGCTCGTCGCGGCCGCGATCGCCGAGAGCTTCGGCGTGCGGACGGCCATCGGGGTCGCGTGGCTCGGGACGCTCGCGTCGGTGCTATTCATCGTGTTCTCGCCGCTGCCGCGTCTCCGCTCGGTGCGTGACGTCAGCGCCGCCGGGTGAACCTCAGCTCCTCATAGCGCGATGGCGGCGCGGGTCGCCGCGGAGCGATGAAGCGCTCCGAGGACCCGGGCCTGTCCGATGGCGTCCTCCCGTCCGAGGAGGAGCTTGCCCTCGCCGCGGATCGCGTCGCTGACGTTCTCAAGCTCCAGCTGGTACGAGCTCACCGGGGGCAGCTCGATCCGTTCGACCCCCGCCGCGCGGCGGACCTCGATAGTCGGCGCGACGCAGTGCCAGGGATCGTCGAGGAACAGGGAGCCTTCACTGCCGATCACCTCGAGATCGTCGCGGTCGGGCATCGCCGTTCCGCAGTCGAACACGCCGATCACGTTGCCCGCGAACCGTAAGACCCCGGTGAAGAGCCAATCGGTACCGGACGGTCCGAACCAGGCCTCGCCGAACACGCTGTCGGGCTCACCTGCGAACAGGCGCGAGCCGCTGACCGCATAGCAGCCGATGTCCATCAGCGCCCCACCATCCAATGCGGTGCTCAGCCGGATGTTCGCCTCGTCGTAGAGCGGGTAGCTGAAGGAGGAGCGGATCAGGCGGAGCTCGCCGATCGCCCCTTCGTCGACGAGCTGCTTCGCGCGCTTCGTTTGGGGGTTGTGGCGGTACATGAACGCCTCGCTCAGGATCCGCCCCGCGCGCTCGGCCGCGTCGAAGGCCGCTTCGACCTCGCTCGTCCTTCGCGACAGCGGCTTCTCGCACAGCACGTGCTTGCCCGCGTCGATCGCCTTGATCGACCACTCGCAGTGCAGCGCGTTCGGCAGCGAGATGTAGACCGCCTCGATCTCGGGATCGCGGAGCAGCGCTTCATATGAACCGTAGGCGCGCCCGATACCCCAGGTCTTCGCGTATTCGTCGGCTCGAGCTTGATCGCGGCTCGCCACCGCGAAAAGATCGATCTTCGGCGACGCCTGCGCCGCCGGGATCACCTTGCGGTTGATGTTCGCCGTCGACAGGATGCCCCATTTGACTGCGCGCGCCACGATTTCCCCCCATCACGTGGATGACGCCGACGCGATGTCAGCCGGCCGAACGGCCCCGGATCCGCCGCCGAGGCGTGGCGGCTCCGTCGTTCTTGCGCTTCGCCGCCTGGACGCTCGCCTTCAGCGTCGCCATCAGCCCGTCGACGCTCGCGCTGGAGACCGCCGGTTCAGTGTCTTCGCCACGCGGCCGCGCGCGCTTTGATCGCAGCAGGTCGAGCAGCTCCTCGCGGTACTCGTCGGCATGCTTGTCAGGGACCCAGTCCGTGGCCATGGCCTTGACGAGCTGCTCTGCCATCTTGATCTCGCGATCGGACACCGCGACCGCGGGCAGCCGCGCGACGTCCTCGGCCTTGCGGACCTCGTCACCGAAATACAGCGTCTCGAGGCCGAGCACGTGTTCGAGCGGGCGGATCGCAACGAGATGCGGCTTCGTCCGGAGCACGAATCGACCGATCCCGACCATGCCGCTGGCCTGCATCGCCCGAAGCAGCAGGAGGTACGACTTGTCACCGCCGGTGTCGCGCGTTGGCGCGACGAAGTAGCTCTTCTCGAAGAAGACGGGATCGATCTCGGCCAGATCGACGAACTCCTCGATCTCGATCGTACGGCTGCGCTCTGGAGCCAGGGCTTCGAGCTCTTCTTCACTGATCGCTACCACGTCCCGGTTCGGCAGCTCGTAGCCACGGATGACGTCGGCGGTGTCGACCGGCGCGGGCAACGGCTCCGCGGGCGCCGCGTGCGTGAACGGACGGACGACCTCGTTCCCGGAGTCTTCGGGGTTGTCGACCTGGTCGTCCGGAACAAACGCAGGCGGTTCGTAGTCGTGCGTGACGCGCTCGTAGCGGATGCGCTTGCCGCTCTGGCGGTCGTACAGGTGGAAGCGCACATCCTTGGCCTGGGTCGCGGGGTACAGGCGTACGGGAATGCTCACCAGTCCAAAGCTGATGCTGCCGGTCCATACCGCCTGGCTCATCCCGCACCTCCGCGTGGGAATTGTCTCAGGCCGTGTTCCAGCATGGCGGGATCATCGAAGGGCCACCGTCTGACGCCTGCCCGCGGGCTCTCAGCTTGCGCGCCTGCGCGCGAAACGAGGCGCACGTCGCGCCGCGAATACGGGGCCCCAGGTGACCGCTCAATCACATGGGCCAATCGCCTCAACAGAATGGGCCGACCGCCTCTCTCGGCACCTAGCGTCGGCGCAGAGACTCGGACTGGAGGCCAACGATGATCGAGCAGGAGACCCCGCTCTCCCTGATCCTGTTCTCCGGCACGGACGACCGTCTTGGCGCCGCCGCGATCCTCGCGACCGGCGCGGCGGCGATGGGCCGCCCGGTGAACGTCTTCCTTCAGTACTGGGCCCTCGATGCCTTCCGCCGGGACAAGGTGGCGACATGGCATGGAGCGGCACCGGAGGCCGGCCCAGCTGGTGCAACGCTCGTGCAGACGAGCCAGACCGCGCAGCGGCACTGGAGCGAGCTCTTTCGTCAGGCTAAGGACATCGGCGATGTGAAGATCCACGCCTGCGCGCTCTCGATGGACCTTCTCGAGATCACCACAGACGATCTCGATCCGCTCGTCGACGACGTCGAAGGCGTCGCCGCCTTCATGTCCGACGCGACGACGGGTCCGATCACGTTCATCTGAAGGAGATCGACATGACGCTCACCGACATCCGGATCACCAAGACGATCGACGCGCGTGGCATGGCCTGCCCGGGTCCGCTCATGACGCTCATCGGCGCCATTCGCGCGGGCACCATCGGCGACACGTTCGCCGTGCTCTCCAGCGACGCCGGGTCGAAGACCGACATCCCAGCGTGGACCGCGAAAGCGAAGCACGAACTCATCGAGGTGCGTCCTGAGGACGGTTACTCGACGTTCATCGTCCGGAAGGCCCGTTGATGCACGCCAAGATCGTCGTCCTCGGCGGCGGTGTCGGTGGGACCCTCGCGGCGAACCTCCTCGTCGATCGGCTCGGCCACGCGGCGAAGGTGACCGTGGTCGATCCGACGGGCATGCACGCATACCAGCCGGGCTACCTCTACGTCGCACTTGGCCAGGCCAACGGCCGCTGGCTGGGACGGGACGAGCGGACCCTCCTCGACAAGAAGGTCGATCTCGTGATCGAGACCGCCGACCGGGTCGACCCGGTCGCGCGCACGGTGCGCTTCGCGAGCGGTGGCAGCATCGCGTACGACTACCTCATCCTCGCGACAGGCTCGCGGACCCTTCCCGAGCAGGTGCCGGGGTTCCTCGGCGCCGGGCAGGAGTTCTATTCGCTTACCGGTGCGCTTCGGCTCCGTGAGGAGCTGCGTCGCTTCAAGGGCGGCCGCGTGCTCATCGGCGTCACGGGCATCCCATACAAGTGCCCGCCAGCTCCCGTGGAGTTCACGCTCATGCTCGAGGACCAGCTGAGGCGGCGCGGGCTCCGCGAAAGGAGCGAGGTCACCTTGCTCTCGCCGCTCAACCGGGCGTTCACCGTCGACGCCGCATCGAAGCTCGTGCAGCCGATGATGGAGAAACGCGGCATCAAGCTCTCGACGTTCTTCAACGTCGAGGCCGTTGACCCCGCGAAGGCCACCGTCTCATCGATCGAGGGCGAGGAGGCCGCGTACGACCTGCTCGTGCTCGTCCCGCCGCACCGCGGCCAGGCAGTCATCGACGCGTCGGGCCTGGGCGACGAGGGTGGGTGGGTTCCGACCGATCGGCACACGCTCCAGCACAAGCGGTACGACCGGATCTTCACGATCGGCGACGCCACGGACCTGCCGATCTCGAAGAGCGGTTCCACCGCGCACTTCCAGGCAGGGATCGTCGCGAGCCGGATCACGTCGCTCGTCAAGGGCCTGGAGCCGAACGCAACGTACGAGGGCCGCGTGATGTGCTTCCTCGAGACCGGCGGCCGTCAGGCGACGACGCTGCGCTTCGACTACACGCATCCCCCGATCCCGCCGCGTCCGGCGGTGATCTGGCACGCGGCGAAGTGGATGTTCAACCGCATGTACTGGCACACCGTGCCGCAGGGCCGGGTGCCATGAAGGAGGCTGCGATGACCACGCTCACCGCCGCGGTCCATGAGCTCGACGTCAAAGGCCTGCAGTGCCCGATGCCGATCGTCAAGACGGCGAAGGCGATGCGGGAGCTCGCGAGCGGCGACCTCATCCAAATCGTCGCGACCGATCCCGGCTCGGTGAAGGACTTCGCCGCGTGGTCGAGAGCCACGGGGAACGAGTTGGTCGAGTCGAGCGCGATCGGTGGCGTATTCCGGTTCGTCATGAGAAAGAGGTGAGCACAATGCTCGAGCTGAACGAACGTCCCGCAGAGCGGTCAATCCCGGCACTACCCGAGGCCAGGTCGACGGCCCACGAGAAGCTCGTCATCTTCGCCTGGAGCGGTGACCTCGACCGCGTGTGGCCGACCCTCATCCTCGCGACGACCGCAGCAGCGGCCGGTATGGCCACGACGGTGTTCTTCACCTTCTGGGGTTTGTTCCCGCTCGTTCGTGAGGATCGGCGGATCACCGGCGCGAACTGGATGCAGAAGATGTTGTCGATCATGA
>DASUSA010000269.1:0-5951 GCA_036375335.1 Candidatus Limnocylindria bacterium | reverse complement strand
ATAATCGACGAGAAGGTATCCAGTCGGTGAGATCTCACTTCGGATCGACTCGAGCTGAATCGGTGGCAAGCCATCGAGGAGTCGTCGTCCGCCGCCGACGATCCTCGGCGCTATCACGAGCCTGAGTTCGTCGACAACGTCGGCGGCGAGCAGCGCCTGGGCGACCGAGATACTTGCGTGGACGCCGACATCGCCTCCGCGCTGCTGCTTGAGATCCCGAACGAATTCGACCAGCCCGCCGTCGAGTGCCGTCGCATTGGCCCAATCTCGGTCCAGGGGCGTCGATGTCGCGACATACTTCGTGACCCCGTTGATGAATGCGGCGAATGGCTGGATCTGGCTGCTCGGCCAGAACTGCGCCCACTCGGTGTAGCTGCGGCGGCCGAGGATGACCGCGTCCTGTGTCGCGATCACCGCGGCAAGGTTGGCCTCCATCGCATCGTCCCAGTCGGCGAAGAAACGATCAGGGGCCTCGGCAACCCCGTCCAGGGACAACAGCTCGTACACGACGATCTTTCGCACGCCACGCCCACCTCCGATCGGTCTCGAGGCTACTGGCTGACTGATCACGCCGCCCACGGTGTCGGCTCGGCCGCCCGGCGACGCCGGGCCGGCAGCACGATGAAGATGGCGACGCCTTGGGGCTAGCTGGCCTTCTCGATCGCGAGCAGGGGGATCCGCCCGATCAGCGCAGGCGTGTCGCCCTCCTGTAGGTCGGCGACATACGCCCCAAAGCGCGCGAGGAAGGTCCGTGCCTCTCGAGCCGCAGTCGCGACTTGGGTCGGCAGATCGGGATCCGCCTTGAGTAGGCGCTGCGTGAGGTCGAGCACCATGACCACCCGCGACAACTGCGCGGCGAAGTCCTGTTGCATCTCCTCGATCAGCTGCCTGCGCTCGGCTTTCGACTCCTCCAGCAGGCGCGCCGAGCGGTCTGCCTGCGCGAGCGTCGACAGGAAGTCTGCGATCGTCAGACCGATATCGATGTCGATGTCCGCGTACCGGTCGTGCACGCGACCGAGCACGAGCACGCCGTTGCTCTCGTCTGTCACTCGGATGGGAAGCAAGAGGTACTCGTCGGTCCGCGTGCTCGTCCATGACCGCCCGCGTGCTCCGCGCAAGTGACGCGGCTGGCTCCCTTCCACGACCGCCGCCGCAAGCTCGTCGTCATCCAGGTGCACATCGCGCGGTAGTACTTCGCCGTAGCCGACCTCGGCTCGCAGCTGTAGACGTCGCGGATCGCCAGTCGGGGTCCAGATCCCCACCACGTCGTGGCGGAACGCAGCGGCAACGACTGACAACGCTGCCCGAAGGTCCACCTGCGCATCGGAGCCGCCACCCGCCAACCGCGCGAGGTCGAAGAGCGCCACGGCTTGTCTGCGATCGGCCTCAAGGCGTCGGACCGTGGTGAGACGCGCGACGGCGGCCTCCGCACGCTCGATCATCGCGGCGAGATCCTGGGCGACGACGTTCAGATCTTGCAGCAGCTCGCCGTCGTTTGTCCCGACCGCGCGCCGAGCTCTGACGTTCACCACGCCGAGCACCCGGCTCCCGTTCCGCAGTGGCACGACAAGGGCTTCCTCGATCGTCGGATCGATGCCGACAAAGCGCGCGTCATCGACCCGGCCGCTCAAGACAAGGGGCTCTCCATGCCGCGCGACCCAACCCGAGATCCCTTCGCCGACCCGCCGCCGCGCCGCGCGCACGATCTGCTCATTCGCACCGAATGCCGAGCGGACGACGAGCTCGTCATCGTTCTCCAGCATCATCACCGAGACGCCGAACGCGCCGAATAGCTCTCCGATGCGTTCCGCTGCGACCGCAATCATCTTTTCTGGATCGTCCGCGTGCGCGATCTCGCGGCGCACCTCTTCAAGCACGCGTACCCGGCGCGCGAGCCTCGCCGCCGTCCTGCTGGAATCCCAGAGGGAGTGTGTGTCGTCGAGATCGAGCGCGACCAGGGCGGCGGAGCGGGCCAGCACGCCCAAACTCTCAGGACTCCACGGCCGATCGACGCGCAGTGCGACGACCGAACCGACCACTCGGTCCTTCCAGATGAGGGGGGCAACGAGCCGATATCGCGCGTCGCGGCCGTCAGCCAGCTGGATCGGAATGGGACGCGCGTCCATGTCGCCTGGCGTGCTGGACTTCGCCAAGTTGTGTTGTACGAAGGACAGCCGTTCGCCGTCCGCCCCGAGGACGATGATCGCAAGCGCGTCGGCGGATACAAGGCCAGCCAGATGTGCTGCTCGCGCGGGCCAGTAGTCAGGCCGTCCACCGATCGTCAAGGAAGCCACCCCGCCACCCCTTGTCAAACGTGGTGCCACTACATGCCCTTCGATGGAGCGCGTCAACAGACTGCAGACCACTTGAGACCGGGCTTGTACGCGGACACGCGCGCGTTCAGCGCACCACCCTCATCTACATCTGGCCGCTCATTCAAATGGACTAGTCGGCACCGGCGAACGCGATCGTCAGCCGCCGCCGGTGGCTCCCTGCACGTCGCGACGGTGGAAGATCCAGAACGCGAGGGCGCCGAGGACGAGCGTGTAGCCGACCAGGACGAAGCCCGCGTGCGCGAGATCGGCCGGCGCGGCAGGCCCGCCGAACCCCGTGCTGCCGCTCCACGCCGAGATGCTGTGCACGGGCAGGTATTCGGCGACGTTCGCGAACCAGCTGAAGAAGTTCGATAGCAGCGCGACCAGGATCTGCTCGGCGAAGTAATAGCCCAGGCCGATCGCCATCCCGGCCGCCGATGACCGCGCGAGCACGGTCACGAAGGCGGTGAGCGTGATGTACGGGATCAACGACAGCCAGGCTTTCCAGAGGGCGATGCCGGCTGCGGACCAGGTGGCGGCGGTCGACGCCGCCGGCGGCGCGGCAAGCCGGTCCGCGATCGCGCTGCTGATCACCACCGAGGCCGTCGCAACGATGAGCCCGAGCAAGGCGAGGACCACGAGGGTGAGGAGCTTGGCGGCGAGGTACGGCCAGCGGCCGGTGCCCTGGACCAGCACCGATCGCAGCGTGCCGGCGCCGTAGTCGATCCCGATCGCCGACGCCGTGAGCACCGCGATGAGGATGAGCCCAAGGGTCTGGAGCGTCCCGAGCGCCAACGGGATGCTGCCGGGCAGCGCGAGGTTGTCGTGCGCGCGCTGCAGTCGCTGCGGCTGGGTCGCGAGCTGCTGACGGCACTGCGCGCGCATCCCGTCGAGGACCTGCACATCGAGGTCGGTCGGCTGCCGGTCCGCATCGCCCGACAGCAGGTCGTTGCACGCGAGCGTCCGCGGGGCGCGGCCCTGCTGCGACTGCAAGGTCGCGGGGACGGTGATCTCGCCGCCGGTGCTCTGGAGGTTCTGATAGGAGAAGAACGAGCCCCACACTGCGAGCTGGGCGAACAGGATCGCGAACGCCAGGAGGATCCAGAGCATCCAGCGACGCCGCAGCTTGAACCACTCCCAGATCGCGAGATCCCGGATCCGTCCGATCACGAGAGCCCTCGGCCGGTCGTCGGATCGGTGCCGGTGATCTCCATGAAGAAGCTCTCGAGGGTGTGGCGGATCGGAACGAGCTTCGTGACGTAGATGCCGGCCTCGGCCAACGCCCGGGTGATCTCCGCGGCGCGCTCCGGCGGCGCGGTGACGACGAGTTCGCCCTCGCCCGGCGTGACGTGCTCGACCGCCGGCATGGTGGACAGCAGCCTCGCGGCCGCGACATCGTCGGTCGTGCCGAGCCAGAAGGAGTCCTTCTCGTGCAGGAGCTCCTTGATGTTGCCCTGCACGATGAGCTTGCCCTTGCCGAGCACGGCGACGTGGTCACAGACCAGCTCCGTCTCGGCGAGCAGGTGGCTCGACAGGACGATGGTGCGGCCGCCCTTGCCAAGGTCGCGGATCAGCTCGCGGACCTCGACGACGCCGGCAGGGTCGAGCCCGTTGGTGGGTTCATCGAGGAACACCAGATCAGGTTCGCCGAGGAGCGCGCAGGCGATCCCGAGCCGTTGCTTCATGCCGAGCGAATACGTGGCGAACTTGCTGTCCGCGCGCTTGCCGAGATCGACGAGCTCGAGGAGCCGATCGATGTCGGCGGGCGAGCCGCGCCGGCCGATCGCCTGGAAGTACCGCAGGTTCGCGCGTCCCGAGAGGTACGGGTAGAAGGTCGGTGACTCGACCATCGCGCCGATGCGGCGCAGCGTGTCGGACCGGCCGACCGCATCGCCGAAGATGCGCGCCTGGCCAGAGGTGGGCTGGATCAGCCCGAGCAGCATCCCCATCGTGGTCGTTTTCCCGGAGCCGTTCGGTCCGAGGAAGCCGAACACTCCGCCTCTGGGCACCCGGAGCGAGAGCTGGTCGACCGCGACGACGTCGCCATACCGCTTCGTCAGGCCGTCGGTCTCGATGACGAGGTCGGCGACCGCGGTCGACTCAGTCACCGCCCGATGCTACCGGCGATCCAGGCTCAGCCTCGTCGGTGCGCCGTCGTCGACCGATCCGCGGGTACGTCGAACCGGGTCAGATCGTCGGGCCAGCTCAGGAGCGTCGCCCCGGCCTCGTACGTGCTGCGCAGGAATTCGAGGATCGCAGCGCGCGGATCGGCCGACGTGCGCACGACCTCGTACGGCAACACGAACTCGCCGATCGCACTGTTCCACCCCGCGCCGGGCGGCCGGATCGACACGCGCTCGACCCCCGCGGGCTTCGGCCAGGCGTATGCGTAGAACGCCGGGTCCGGATATCGCGCATCGCCCGGCCACCAGCCGGCGCAGATCTGTTCCGCGGTGGCCCCGAAGCGCTCGATCGTTCCCGCAGCGGCGCGTGGAGCCACCCTGCGCGTACCGACCCGGACGACCGCGAGATCGAAGCTGCCCCAGAAGAACGAGACCGGCGGGCTCTTCGCGAAGAAGGCGGCTCGATGCTCCTTGAGCACCGTGTCAATGCGGGCCAGCAGCCGCCAGAATCGCAGCGCCTGGGCCGGGTCATACACGTGGTGGGTGCGGTCTTGCGCGAACGGGATCGGATCGGGGACCTCCGACGGCATGGCCGCAAGCGCGGCTTCGACGTCCAGGCGCCGCAACGCCCGGCCGACGTCAGCGTAGAGATCGGCGACCGCCCCACCGAGCGGGCGCCGCTCCGTGCCGCCGTCGCTGGTCCGGAAGATCAGGGCGCTGTCGATGAAGTCGATCTCCGCGTCGAGCGTCCGCGAGCCGACCGGCATCGGCGACGTGGTGAGCCCGCGACTCGTGAGGTAGAGCGGGACGTTCATCCAGTGCGGCTCGAACGGCGCGAGCGCCAGCCGAAGCGAGCCGACGATCTGGGTGTAGAGGTGCAGCGTGTCTCGGGTCTCGTGCCACTCGCGGTATGGCAGCGGCAGCCAGTCGCTCATCGGCTGAGTATGGGACGGCGCGGGCACTGCGCCCGCGCCGTCCCCACGTACGAAGGAGCGAGAGCTACGCCGCGGTGCGCTTCGTCTTTGCCCCGACCCGGGTCGGCCGCTTGGCCGCGACCAGCGTCGGCCGGCGCTTCTCGGCCGCGCCGCAGACGGTCTCCATGATCAGCCGGGTCACGACGTACGGGTCGCAGGTCGCGTTCGGGCGGCGATCCTCGATGTAGCCCTTGCGGTCCACCGCGACCTGCCACGGGATCCGCACCGACGCTCCGCGGTCGGACACGCCATAGCTGAAGTCTTTGTACGACGCGGTCTCGTGGAGGCCGGTGAGCCGCTCCTCGATCGCGTAGCCGTAGTTCTGGATGTGCAGATCGTGCCGGGTCTTCAGGGCCTCGGCCGCCGCGACGCACGCGTCGTAGTTCGAGCGCATCGCCTTCGTCGAGAAGTTCGTGTGCGCGCCGGCGCCATTCCAGTCGCCGCGGACCGGCTTCGGATAGAGCGTAGCGCTGATGCCGAAGTCCTCGGCCACCCGGTAGAGCAGCCAGCGCGCGATCCACAGGTGGTCGCCGATGGCC
>DASUSA010000268.1:0-2742 GCA_036375335.1 Candidatus Limnocylindria bacterium | reverse complement strand
GTAGTAGAAGAGAACGAACCCGACGATCGTCGCGAAGACCACGAGGTAGCCGATGTCGAGCCAGGCGCTGATCGGCCACGCCGGGACGTCCTGGTAGCCGTGCTCGAGGAAGCCGAACGGAAAGAGCATCGCCGAGCCCGCCAGACACGCGACCGCGGTCACGCCGAGCGGAGACCCGGTCCGCGTCGTGATCGCTCCGAGCGTCGCGTACACGCTCCAGCACGCCGCGCCGCCGACCATGAGCAGATCACCGATCAGGCGCTGCGACGACAGCGTCGCGCCGCTCTGCGCGCTCGCGACGACGACGATCGCGCCGACGGTCGCGCACGCGACTCCTGCGACCTTGTTGCGCGTCAGCCGCTCGCCAAGGAAGGTCGCAATGAAGACCGTGAGCACCGGGTTCAGCGTCGGCACCAGGACGGCGCCATCGGACGCCGGCCCGAGGGTCAGGCCGACGAACACGAGGGCGTTGTACGCGAAGATCCCGAAGAACGCGGCGACGAGCAGCAGCTTCCAGCGCACCAGGCCGAGCGACGCGCCCGTCGCACGCGCGAGCGCCAGCATGAGCAGTCCCGCGATCGCGAATCGGATGGACGAGAGCTCGAGCGGCGGGACCGCGCCGACGCCGAGCTTGCCCGCGGTCCAGCTGCCGCTCCAGCAGAGGGCAACGGTCACGTACAGAAGGACAGTGAGCAGGGGAGCGGGCACCGCGCGCTACCGTAGCGCGGACTAGCATCCGAACGTGACGACGCGCGTCCTCCTCACGGGCATCACCGGCTTCATCGGCTCGCATCTCGCCGAGCGGCTCGTCGCTGATGGCGTCGAGGTGCACGGCATCGCGTTCGAGCCGCCGCCCCATCCGCACCTCGTGGCGGTCTCGGAGCAGGTCACGATCCATCGCGCCGATCTCGCCGACGCTCAGAGCCTTCGCGGCGCGATCGCGGCCGCGCGACCCGACGCGGTCGTCCACCTGGCCGGCCAGGCGATCCCGTCGCTCGCGCAGCGCGACGCCAGCGGGACCGTCCAGGTCAACGTCGTCGGGACCGCGAACGTGCTCGCCGCGCTCGAGGCGGGCACGCGATTCATCTACGCGTCCAGCGCCGATGTGTACGGAGTGCCTGAGCGCGTCCCGGTGAATGAGGACGCGCCGCTTCGCCCGACAAATGTGTACGCGGCGTCGAAGGCCGCGGCCGAGGCGATCGTTCGCGAGTTCGGCGACCAGGACGGCCACCCGACGGTGATCCTGCGGCCCGCCAACACCAATGGCCCCCGCCAGCATCCCGGGCTTGCGGCGTCCGGCTTCGCGAAGCAGATCGCCGAGGCCGAGGCCGGTCTGGCCGAGCCCGTGATCCGCCACGGCCGGCTCGATGCCCAGCGCGACTTTCTCGACGTGCGCGACATCGCGGCGGCATACGTGGCGGCGATCGCGCTCGGCCCTGAGCGGACCGAAACGTACAACGTCGGCAGCGGCGAGCCGGTCACGATCCAGCGCATTCTCCACACGCTCGTCGGCCTGGCGCGGGTGAAGGTGCGTACCGCGCTCGACCCCGAGCGCGTTCGTGGCGGCGAGCCGAGCCTGCTCGCGCTCGACGTCTCGCGCTTCCGTGCGCGGACCGGCTGGGCGCCGAAGATCCCGCTCGAGCGTTCGCTTGAAGACACGCTCGATCACTGGCGCGCCATCACGGCACGGGCGACCGTCCCGGCGCGTTAGCGCCGACGCTCCTATCGTCAGTTTCAGCACCTAAAGGGGGCCTCCACCACATGCCCAAGATCGTTTTCGGGACCGATGGCTGGCGCGCTCGTATCGCCGAGGAGTACACGTACGACGCGGTGCGCGTCTGCGCGAATGGCGTCGCCGAGTGGGTGAAGAGCACCGGCGAGGAGAAGCGCGGCGTCGTCATCGGGTTCGACCGCCGCTTCTCGTCCGAATTCTTCGCCGACGCGGCTGCCGAGGTCGTGACCGCCCATGGGATCCCCGTGCATCTGGCCACGACGGCCTCGCCGACGCAGTCGTTCTCGTGGGCGACGATGCGCAAGAAGGCCAAGGCCGGCATCGTCATCACCGCGAGCCACAACCCCTGGATGGACAACGGCTTCAAGGTGAAGGCCGAGACCGGCGCGGCCGCCGGCCCGGACATGCTGCAGGCCATCGAGGCCCACATCCATCCCCTCGAGGACACGCCGAACAAGGTCAAGCGGATGAAGCTCGAGGACGCGGACAAAGCCGGCCTCGTCGAGCGATTCGATCCCGCGCCCGACTATCTCTCGCACGTCGCGGAGCTGTTTGACCTCGAGGCGTTCAAGGCCGCGGGCTACACGCTGGTCTGCGAGCCGCTCTTCGGGTCGGCCGGCGGTTACTTCCCGCGGTTGCTCGGCGGCGGGAAGACCAAGGTCATCGAACTCCACGGGGAGCGCAATCCGTTCTTCGGCGGCGTGAACCCCGAGCCGATCCCGCCGAACATCAACGAGTTCCTCGCGCGCATCCCGATGGAGAAGGCGAACGTGGGTCTCGCGGTCGACGGTGACGCCGACCGCGCGGGCCTGGGCGACGAGAACGGGACGTTCGTCACGACGCTGACGCTCTACGCGCTGCTCATGTGGTACCTCATCACGGTCCGCGGCCTCAGGCAGCCGGTGGTGAAGACGGTGAACATGACCTCGATGGCCGACCGCCTCGGTGAGAAGTTCGGCGTGACGGTCTACGAGGTGCCGGTTGGCTTCAAGTACATCGGGCCGAAGATG
>DASUSA010000267.1:0-7500 GCA_036375335.1 Candidatus Limnocylindria bacterium | reverse complement strand
CTCGCTCGTGTGGATCGACTCGTCGAGACAGATCGGCGTCGCGATCCCCTGCTGCAGGGTCGCGTGATCGACGATGTCGTCGTACGCGAGCGGCTGCTCGATCATCGTCGGGTGGTACGCATCGATCCGCTTGAACAGCGGAAGGTCCGCGAGCGTGTACGCCGAGTTCGCATCGAGCATGAATCGCAGTTCCGGGAAACGATTGCGCACCGCCTCGGCCACGTGGCCGTCGGCCCCGGGCTTGATCTTCAGCTTCACGCGCTGATAGCCACCCATGAGCTCGCGCTCGATGGTTTCGATGAGCTCCTCGACCGTCGGGTGGATGCCGATGGCCACGCCGCAGAGGATCCGGTCACGCGTCCCGCCGAGCAGCTTCGACAGCGACGCGCGCTCGCGCTTGGCGAAGAGGTCCCAGATGGCCATCTCGACCGTGGCCTTGGCCATCCGGTGCTCGCGGATCCACGAGAGCTTCGCGTCGGTCTCCGTTGCATCGGCAAGGTCCTCGCGCAGCAGCTGCGGGATGACGATCTCGTCCAACACGTACCAGACGGTCTTCGGCGTTTCGCCCGAGTACCACGGCTGCTCCGGGGCGACGCTCTCGCCCCAGCCGACCGCGCCCTCGCTCTCGACGCGCGCGAGCACGTGGGTCTGATGCGTCTCGCGCGAGCCGCTGGTCTCGTACGCGCGCTTCAGCGGCAGCCGCACGACGAACAGCTCAACGCGCTCGAGCCTCACGCTTCCTCCGGTGGTTCGCTGCGGCGCGGTTGCGGCACGAGCAGGTATGCGCCCCGCCCATTCTCGCTCCGCAGGAACTCCACGGCAGCGTAGCCCGCGGCGAAGGCGCTTTCGAACGCGCCGCGCGCCGCGATGCGCCACTCGAGCGCGAGCGACGCGTCCTTCCGCTTGATCGATTGGAAGTCGGGCGGGATCTCGACGAAGAGGTGCGTCTCGCCGTCCGGCGGCTCCTGCGGCGCCGGGCGGCCGCCGTCCGCGCGGAGCAGGTAGCGGATGCCCTCGCGCTCCGCGTCGTCGAGTGCGGGTACGTGGTCCTCGCCGCGGAGCCGGTTGTACGTGCGGTCCATCCCGATCGGCCACTCGACGTAGAAGCGATCCGAGGGCAGGCCCGCGTTCAGCTTGTCGGGCATCGCTCCGTAGAAATCGCGGTGGTACTCGCGGGCGTAGGTGCCGAGCTTGCCGAAGTTGAACCGTGCGTTGAGCGCCTCGAGGGGGTCCATCGTCCAGGCCATGATCTCGATGCCCTGGTCGAGGCAGTGATCTCGCTGGGCCTCCTTGAGCGCGAGCGCGAGCCCGCTTCCACGATGCTCGCGGCGCACCGCGAGCATGTGCGAGTGATGCCGGAAGTGGAAGTCGTAGATCCCGAGGAAGCCGAAGACGAAGCCGGCGGGCCGCTCGTCGCCGTCGACGTACCCGAGGCCGACGTAGCCGCCGTTGTGGACGATCGCGAGCATGAGCTGCGGCGGCACGGCGACATCGCCGCTCCACACCTCGTCCTGGATCGGGACGGTGAGCGCGCAAGCGCTGATATCGGTCGCGGTCTCGACCCGGTACGACACGGCGTGCCCCAGTATCGGGCCATCAGAGCGTCGGCTATGCTGCCGCCGCATGGCGGACAACATCGCATTCCTGAAGCACGTGCGGCTGTTCGAGGACCTCGATCGTAAGTCGCTCGAGGCGATCGCGAACGCGGCGGTCGAGCAGAGCTACACCGTCGGACAGGACATCGTCCGGCAGGGCGACACCGGCGTCGGGGCGTTCATCATCAAGAAGGGCCGCGTCGAGGCGTTCCAGGATCGCGGCGGTCACAACCACAAGCTTGCCGACATGAAGGAAGGCGACGTCTTCGGTGAGATGGCGCTCCTCGACGAGTTCCCGCGGTCCGCGACGGTCCGCGCGACCGAGCCGACGGTCTGCCTTGGGATCCAGCGCTGGCACTTCCGCGGAATCCTCGAGAGCCATCCCCAGATCGCCCTCGCCCTGCTGCCCGTGCTCACGAAACGGCTCCGCAACGCCGAGCGCGAGGACGAGGCGAGCGCGAAGCACTAGGCCGTGGCAGATGCGCGCGCTGCTCGCCTGAAGGCCATCCCGCTGTTCGCCGGCTGCAGCGCGAAGCAAATCCAGTTCATCGCCACGCAGGTCGAGGACATGGACTTCGCCGCCGGCCGCGTGCTCTGCAAGGAAGGTCAGAGCGGCGCCGACTTCTTCGTCCTTCTATCCGGCGCCGCCGATGTGACCCGGAAGGGCCGCAAGATCGCGAAGATGGGACCCGGCGACTTCTTCGGCGAGATCGCGCTCGTCGACGGCGGACCGCGGACCGCGACCGTGACGACCACGACGCCAAGCCGCTGCCTGGTGCTCGGGCCACGGCAATTCCAGAACGTCCTGCATCAGGACACCGACATCGCGCTCAGCATCATGAAAGCCCTGAGCCTCCGCGTCCGCGAGGCCGGAGCCGCCACCGCCGACTGACCCGCGCCAACTAGGCTCACGCCGGTATGGCTGGCATCGTCGAATGCGTTCCCAACGTCAGCGAGGGCCGGCGCCCCGATGTCATCGCCGGCCTCGCCACGGTCATCACCGCCACGCCCGGGGTGCGGCTGCTCGACCAGACCAGCGACGTTGATCACAACCGCTCCGTGTTCACGTTCGCGGGCGAGGCTGATGCGGTCGAGCGTGCCGCGCTCGCGCTCATCGACGCGTCGTTCGCGGTCATCGACATGCGCGGTCACAAGGGCGAGCACCCGCGGCTCGGGGCCGTTGACGTCGTGCCGTTCGTGCCGCTGGCGGGCGTCACGATGGACGAGTGCATCGCGATTGCGCGCCGCGTCGGCGCGAGCGTCGCGGCGAAGCACAACGTCCCGGTCTTCTACTACGCGAAGGCGGCGACCCGCCCGGAGCGGGTCCGGCTCCCCGACATCCGCAAGCCGCAGTTCGAGGGGCTCGCGGAGTTCCTCGAGACGACGCACGTGCCAGACGCCGGGCCGCGGGTGCTGCACCCGTCGGCCGGCGCGATCGTCGTCGGGGCGCGGCCGCCGTTGATCGCCTTCAACATCGAGCTCGACACGACGGACCTGAAGCTCGCCCAGCGCATCGCGAAGGAGATCCGCGAGTCTTCCGGCGGGCTGCCCGCCGTCCAAGCGAAGGGCTTCATGCTCTCCGACCCGCCGCGGGCGCAGGTCTCGATGAACCTGCTCGATCACACGGTCACGTCGCTGCCCACGGTGTGGCAGGCGGTCGAGTCGCGAGCGATAGCTGCGGGCGTCCGGATCCTCCGAGGCGAGCTCATCGGCCTCATCCCGCTCGACGCCGCCCTCGCCGCCGCCGCGGGCGCGCTCAAGCTCGACCGCTTCGCTCGCGACCGGGTCATCGAAGCGCGCTTTCTCGAGTGATCGAGCGGCCGCAGGCCGACCTGTTGATCCGCGGGGCCCGGCTGCTCACGCTCGCGCCGTTCCGGATCGAACAGCCGCGCGTCGGACCGGCTGCCGGCGACGTCGGCGCGGTGGACGACGGGTGGGTGGCGGCGCGTGACGGCGCGATCCTCGCGACCGGTCGGGGCGACGGCTGGGAGCAGTTCGAGCTCACGGCCGGCGCGATCGACCGCCAGGCCGGCGGCCGCGTGGCGATGCCTGGCCTGGTCGATCCGCACACGCACCTCTGCTACGCGGGCGAGCGGTGGGATGAGTTCACGACGCGGCAGAGCGGTGCCGACTACCTCGCCGTGCTCGAGCGCGGCGGCGGCATCCACGCGACGGTGCGCGCGACGCGCGAAGCGTCCGACGAGACCCTCCTGGCGCTCACTCGCGCGCGCCTCGCCCGCGCGGTGTCGTTGGGCACCACGACGATCGAGATCAAGAGTGGCTACGGCCTCGAGCCGGAGGAGGAGCTGCGGCAGCTGCGGCTCATCGCACGCATCCGCACGGAGGCGGCCATCGACGTCGCGGTCACGTACCTCGCGCTGCACGCGATGCCGCGGGGGCTCGAGCGACGCGAGTTCCTCAAGGCGGCCGAGGCCATGGTCGCGACGGTTGCCGCCGAACATCTCGCGGAGGCGGTCGATGGCTTCATCGAGAAGGCCGTTTTCGAGCCTGAGGAGGCGCGCCCGGTGTTCAAGGCCGCTCAGGCCGCGGGCCTGGCGGTCACGATGCACGCCGATCAACTCCACGACGTCAACGCCGCCGCCTTCGCCGCGCGGCTCCAGGCGCGCTCGGCCGACCATCTGGCGAACGTCTCCGCGGACGGGATGCGCGTCCTCGAGCGCATCGGCCACACCGTCGCGGTGCTGCTCCCAGGCAGCGCGTTCTTCGTGGGCTACGCGCCCCCGGACGCGCGCCGGTTCCTCTCGGCACGCGTGCCGGTCGCGCTCGCGACCGACCACAATCCCGGCACGTCGCCGCTCGAGGGCATGCCGACTGCGATCTCGCTGGCGGTGACGCTCTGTCACCTGACACCGCACGAGGCCATCGTCGCCGCAACGATCAACGCCGCGCACGCACTCGGACGCGGGCAGCGCACCGGCGCGCTCGTGGCGGGCCGTCGCGCGGACATCGTGATCCTCGAGACTGACGACGAGCGCGACCTCTGCTTCCGGCTGGGGGCACCATTGGTCCGCGAGGTCTACGCGAGCGGGAGGCGGGTCGCGTGACGCTGCCCCAGACGAAGTACGCGAAGAGCGGCGACCTGAACATCGCCTATCAGGTGATCGGCGATGGGCCATTCGATCTCGTCTACGTTCCGGGCTTCATCTCGAACGTCGAGCTCATGTGGGACGAGCCCCGGCAGGCGCGGGCGTTCCGCGATCTCGCGTCGTTCTGCCGACTCATCCTCTTCGACAAGCGCGGCACGGGGCTGTCGGATCGGGTCGATGTCGCTGACCTGCCGACCATCGAGATGCGCATGGACGATGTGCGCGCGGTCATGGATGCAGTGGGCAGCGAGCGAGCGGCGCTGTTCGGCCATTCGGAAGGCGGATGCATGTCGATCGTCTTCGCGGCGACATATCCCGAGCGGACCCGGGCCCTCGTCACGTACGGGGCGTTCGCGAAGCGGCTGCGATCCGACGACTATCCGTGGGCACCGACGTTCGACGACCGGATGGCCGCGGTTCTGGAGACCGAGCGCCAATGGGGCGGCCCGACCGACATGAGCTTTTACGCGCCGAGCGCCGCGGGAGATACCCAGCTCGCCGAGTGGTTCGCGACGTACCAGCGGCGCAGCGCGAGTCCGGGCGCGGCCGCGGCGCTCCTGCGGATGAACTCCTTCGTCGACGTGAGGGCCATCCTTCCACTCGTGCGCGTGCCCACACTCGTGCTCCAGGCGAACGGCGACCGCGACGTTCGCGTCGAGGAAGGACGGTATCTCGCGGCGCACATCCCGGGCGCGCGCTACGTGGAGCTGCCGAGCGGTGATCATCTCTGGCACATCTCGCATGAAGCCGCGATCGTCGGCGAGATCCAGGAATTCCTGACTGGCGTCCGGCCACTGCCGGATAGCGACCGCTTCCTTGCGACCGTCCTGTTCACTGACATCGTGAACGGCACCGCGAAGGCCGCCGAGCTCGGAGATCGCGGGTGGCGCGCGCTCGTCGAGCGGCACCACGCCCTCGTCCGGACGGAGCTGGAACGACATCGCGGCGTCGAGGTGGACACGGCCGGTGACGGATTCTTCGCCACGTTCGACGGCCCTGCGCGTGCCGTCCGTTGCGGGTTGTCGATCCGCGATCGGGTCCGCGACCTGGGCATCGAGATCCGGGCGGGCGTCCACACCGGCGAGTGCGAGCTGATCGCGGGGAAGACCGGCGGTATCGCGGTGATCATCGGGTCGCGCGTGCGCGAGCAGGCCGCTCCAGGCGTCGTCCTCGCGACGAGCACGGTGAAGGACCTGACCGCCGGCTCCGGCTTGCGCTTCGAGTCGCTCGGGACACGGCAGCTGAAAGGAGTACCCAACGAATGGCAGATCTTCAGCGCGGCAGCCTAACCAGCCGGTTTCCGTGGTGGCTCGGAGGCATCGTCATCGGTGCGCTCCTCGGCGGACTCTTCGCCTCGCTCGGCGGCATCGTTCTCGGGCTCGTGTTCGTCCTCCCGTTCGCCGCCGCGCGCGGCCGCGCCGGTGCGGCCATCGCCGGTGGGCTCCTTGGCGCGGGCCTGGCCGGCATCGTCGTGCACGGCATCGCCCTCGACATCGCGACGGCAGCTGCCGCGATCACGCTCGCAGCGGGTCTCCTGCTGTCCGGAGTCGCGCTCACCAGGCGTTAGGCTTGACCCGCGGCGTGCACTACCGATAACAGGAGGCGCGACCACGTGGCAACACAACGCGTCGCCATCTATCCGGGCTCGTTCGATCCACCGACGAATGGGCACCTGGACATCGTCGACCGTGCGTCCCGGCTGTTCGACCGTGTCGTCATCGGCGTCGGGCGCAATCTCTCGAAGAAGACCGTGTTCAGCGCCGACGAGCGCGTGGTCCTCATGGAGGAGGCCTGCGCCAAGCTGACCAACGTCGAGGTCCGCACCTTCGACAGCCTCCAGGTCGAGTTCGCCCGCGAGGTCGGCGCGATGTTCATCATCCGCGGCATTCGCGCGCTCTCGGACTTCGAGTTCGAGTTCGAGATGGCGAACATGAATCGCCGGCTCGCCGTCGATCTCGAGATGGTGTTCCTCATGACCGCGCCGGAGTACCTGTTCGTGTCCGCGTCGCGGGTGAAGGAGCTCGCGGCGTTCGGCGCTCCGGTGGACGGGCTGGTGCCGCCGAACGTCGGCAAGGCGCTGGCGAAGAAGGCGAAGCACGGCTTGCGCACCGGGGCCACCGAGCCGGCGGACTAGCTTGGGCACGCTCCTCGCGATCGACGCGGGCAACACCAACGTCGTGATCGGCGCATACCGGGGCGCCGAGCTTCTCGCCACGTGGCGCACTGCCACGGACCACGACCGTACCGAGGACGAGCTCGCCGTGACGCTCGACGCCCTCCTCGGGCAGGAGGACCTCTCGCTCGAATCGATGGACGCCCTGGTGATCGGCAGTGTCGTGCCGCCGCTCACGCAGGTCTTCACCCGGCTGGCCGACCGCTACATGGAGGGGAAGGCCGTTGTCATCGGGCCCGGGGTGAAGACCGGGGTCCGCCTGCGTGTCGACAACCCGTCCGAAGTAGGCGCGGACCGGATCGCGAACACGCTTGCCGCGCACCGCCGGTACGGCGGCCCCGCGGTGATCGTCGACTTCGGCACGACGACGAACTTCGACGTCGTCAGTGCCGACGGTGACTTCCTCGGAGGCGCGTTCGCGCCGGGCCTCGAGGTCTCTGCGCAATCTCTCTTCTCGCGCGCGTCGCGGCTCTTCGCCGTGAGCTTCACCGCGCCGAAGGACGCGATCGGCAAGAACACGGCCGACTGCCTGCGCAGCGGGATCATCTTCGGCTACGTCGGTCTCGTCGAAGGGCTCCTGGCGCGCATCCTCGCCGAGATCCCGGGCGGGACGACGAAGGTCATC